>NZ_JAQUOY010000017.1 GCF_028716865.1 Candidatus Methylomirabilis sp.
GAGGGTGCCGGTGGGCACAGCGGTATACATCCCTGTGACAGAGGTTGTCTGGTCGGCATTGACGGTCACCGTCTGTGGCGGCGGTGTGGTATAGCCTGCGATCGTGCCAAAGGAGACGGTGTGCGATTCAGCCAACACCGTGCCGCTCCAGGAGCCGGTGCCCCTGTAGATGCCGTCAACAACAATGTCTCCGCTGATCGGGGTGGTCGTGACCGCGAGGGTGCCGGTGGGCACAGCGGTATACATCCCTGTGACAGAGGTTGTCTGGTCGGCATTGACGGTCACCGTCTGTGGCGGCGGTGTGGTATAGCCTGCGATCGTGCCAAAGGAGACGGTGTGCGATCCGGTCGACACCGTGCCGCTCCAGGAGCCGGTGCCCCTATGGATGCCGTCAACAACAATGCCCCCCCTGACCGGGGTGGTCGTGACCGCGAGGGTGCCTGATGTGATGATGGTAGTTGTAATGGTGACTTGGAAGCCGGTCGCGGTTGCGGCATCAACGGATACGGTGATCCCGGTCGCCGGATCAGTGAACGTCTCGCCGGGAGTCCACATCGCCCCCGCGTCATTCGGGTCCCAGTTGCCGTCAGGATCCACGACCTGGGCGCTGCCCCAATTAACGTGATGGATCACGACCGCTTCGCCGGGGGCATTGGTATCGTAGCCTGCAAAGCGCCGGGCCTCCACAGTGTAGAATTGTGTGGTCGAGTCCCCGAACGGGATCTGCGCCATGAGGTAATTGCTGCCAGAGGCAGGCTGGCCTAGCCGCTCAATGGTGATGGTCTGGCTGCTGCCAGGCGTCGGCACATACTTGCGTCCAGGCGGTATCCACCCAAGTTTGTCTTTGTGGTATGAGATGGTATGGGGCGGGTTGCAACGGTAGATGGGATCGAAAGAGACACAAGTCCCGTTGCGCTGGCTCATCACGTCCCATGAAGAGTCATACGTTTGACCATACGGACCGGACGAGTGAGGGAGCCCAAAGCCGTGTCCCATCTCATGAGCCATAAGCGCAGAATCGTACCCCCATGACGCGATCCACGTGGCCGCATAACCCTTGTCCTGCCCATCTCTACTCAACCACGTGCTCCCACCCCAGGAACAGCAATTGAGGCCACCGTTGAACACCAAATTGATGCCTGCGAATTTGGGGAAGAACACATCAGCATCGGCCACGGCGGTGCAGTCGTCCGCTAACTTGCCCAAGTAGGCAACTCCGGTGGCGTCGTCCACATAATAAGATCTCGGCTGGGGCAAATTGTACCAGCCCACCACCACACTCCCTGTGAGATTAATATTCTCGTAGGACGATTCTCTCCAGTAGCGATCCAGATACGACGCGCCCATCAGCGTGTTAAAGAAGCTTACATCATGAGGGGTCACGTCGGGCGAATCTGCGAAGCGGCAGAGGATGGTCACCCACGGCTGGGATCCCCCCGTCACTGCCAAGGAACTGACTTCAGCCCCGGCGGTTCCAGCATCCTCGGGCTGCTCGACCTCGATGGAGCGCGCCTGAATGGCTGGGCGTGGCTGCGCCGCTTGCATCCCCTCATGGCGCGCGCCCATCAGTTCCCCGACGATTTTCACTCGTTTGCGGTTGAGGGCCAGCGGACCACCAAACGGCCTGGTGAGAGCTTCGTCCAATGCTACGGACGTCCATTGCCCCTGGTCGTCGATCATCGCAATTGCCTGCACCGCATCTAGGTTTGAGCCCGGAGGCGGGTCCCCCCAGGTCACCTGAAACCGCCCAGACAACGCCTCCTGTTGCGCTGCGACCGACTGAGGCGCCATCGCATACGCCACCATCAAGATGGCCAGGAGCAACGCCATCCATCTCGCGGCGATCCGACCACATGCCCGCATGGTCTCCTCCTCTTTATTCCAACGCGATCGACAAGACCCGGACTGCTCCAGGGGGCGCGGTCACCTTTTCCCCCACGATTGTCACTCGTTTGCGGTTAAGAGTCAGTGGTCCACCGAACGGTTTGGCTATCTCCTCATCTAGGAGCAGCTCAGTCCATTGGCCTTGGTTGTCTGTCAGCACATACCGAGTCTTGTCGTTCCATATCACCGTGAACCATCCAGATAACGACACTGCTTCCGCTTTGGCAGCGGACGCACTTGCAATCATCGCGCCCAAGCTCCCCCGTGTGCGCTCCGGAGCGCCTGCGAACGCGGACCAAGACAGGTAAGGCGCTCCGGTTGGCAGGCAGGCGCTCGCAGCGTTGCGCCACAGCCCTCCCCTCGGTGTCCCGGCAAGCAACATCGGCAGCGCGTGGAGTCTGTGTTCCCTTTGGGGTAGTATCGGTTGATGGACGAGGTGATCATCGTCGAGACCCATCCCGCGGAAGACACGATCCGAAGGGACGGAGGCAAGAGACGACGAGGAGAGGCAGGCCATCAGAAGGCACATGAGTGCGAACCCGCCCATAAGACAGATGCTCCATTGAGACCGTTTTTTAGCTATCCGCCGCAATATCCTACACCTTGGTTGTGAGGCCATGGAGAAGGTCCGGTCAAAACGTGGCGCCGCGGTAAACTTCCTTCAGCAACTCCGGGGCGTGAGTAGATTCAACAAGCGTGTTCGATTGTGCCCATGGGGAACACTGCGCTTCGTGTCGTAGGGGCATCAAAGACCCTCTCTTTGCGGACAGTTCTATCCGAAACTGGGGGCTACGTCACGTTGCGGGGAAGCCTATAAAGCTACCTCCCCTCTGTCAAGCCAAAAATACTGGTGTGTGGTAGCAAAGTAATTCTGTCAGGGGTTAATAGCCATGTGATTATGTCAGGCCATGGACACCATAGCGCTGACGATGAGAGAACAACAACGAGTCGCTGTTATTGAACGCGTGTTTCGCGGGGAGCTGACGATGGCAGAGGCGGCCATGGTGCTTGGGGTCTCCGAGCGTCAGAGCTTTAGGATCAAGGCCCGGATCGGAAAGGAGGGCCGCGGGGTGATCCATGGCAATCGCGGCCGGTCCTCGCTTCGGAAGCTGCCAGTGAAGACGCGCCACCGCATTGTGGAGCTCGCCCGGACCAAGTATCGCGGGTTCAACGACCACCACCTGACCGAGAAGCTCGCCGAAGTGGAAGGGATCACCGTCTCGCGGGAGGCGGTGCGCCAGATCCTGCGATGCGAGGGGCTCGCGTCCCCCCGCAAGCGCCGGCCCCCTCGACACCGCGCTCGACGAGTGAGACGGGCCGCGGAGGGGATGCTTCTGCAGGTCGATGGGAGCCCGCATGACTGGTTGGAGGGCAGAGGCCCCGCCCTCACCCCTGGTCGGGGCGATCGATGACGCCACAGGTCAGGTCCCCTGGGCCGTCTTTGTGGACCACGAGACCACGTGGGCCTACCTGCAGCTGTTCTGGCGTATCGGTATGCAGCAGGGGCTCCCGCAGGCCGTCTACGCCGATCGGCACTCGATCTTCTGGACGGACCGGGCGCCGACGCTGGAGGAGCAGCTTGCGGGACAGCGGCCCCTGACGCAGGTGGGCTGAGCCTTGCACGAGCTGGGCATCACGCTGATCCCGGCCGGCTCCCCGCAGGCCAAGGGCCGGGTCGCGCGGTTGTGGGGGACCTTCCAGGACCGGCTGGTCAGCGAGTTGCGGCTGGCGGACGCCACGACCCCGGCGGAGGCCCAGGCCGTTCTCGATCGCGTCCTCCCCCAGCACAACCGCCGATTCGCGAAGGCTCCCGCCGAGGCCGTGCCAGCCTGACGACCGGTCGACCGGTCGCGCCTCATCCAGACCCTCTGCTTCAAGTACCGGCGGGTGGTGGCCAAGGACAACACGGTGGCGTTCCAGGGGGTCGTCCTGCCCTTGCCCAAGCGCTCGCCCTTCGTCTCCTGGGCTCATAAAGGCGTCGATGTCCACGTGCTCCTGGATGGTTCGGTGGAAATTTACTTCCAACACGACCGTCTTGCCCGGTTTGACTCCACAACGACTTGCACAATTAGCCTACAGCGCACGAACGGACGTCGGGAGATATCGAGGTATGGGCCGGATACCACGACCGCAGCTCAACTCTATGCGCACGCACCCTGACATTTTCACGTTGCTGTTAGCCTGACATATTGACATTGCTACGACAGTAAGCAAGCGCGGTCGGGTCAGGCTGAGGTACCCGCGTTCGTAGCCGCGCGAAGTAGCCGGCTCATCGGGGATGCCCGGCCTCCTCTGCCAGGACCTTTTTTCCGTACTCTGTGACGTGGAACCACGGCAGGTTCTGATTCGACGAGTTCATCCCAGGGGCGACGATTCCTTCGATAAGCAACTGCCAGAAGACTTCAGTCACGTGGAAGGCTAGGACCTGAGGCTCGCGATTGTTGTTCGCGTACTCGACGAATCGTTGATAGGCATCGCCCGTCGTATTGAGCTGATTGGCATTCGGATCAGAGCGCAACCAATCAAAGAAGATACGACGGACCGCCGACCAATCCGGATGAGCGGGGTTATAAGGCACGGGCATCGTGAGTTCTCCGCGTTGTCTAACTTCAATTACACGGACCGCCCTAGTGTGTTTAAGTCTGACAGCCTTACCATCTAATCTGGCATCAGGTTCACTTGGGTCTGAGCAGGAACTCCGGGTCCATTGGCGCCTTGCTGCGCAAGAGTGAGCATGGAGCAGCATCCTTAGTCAGAATTGGCAGAACCGCCTCGACGTCCACGGGTAGCAAGCAGTCCAGCCCGGGGGCATGCATCGGCGTCGTACTCACCCCACTATGACCCAGCAGTCCTGGACCGTGCTTAGCACCCATCTATCAACAGACAGGCACATGCGGGTGTAGGCGGCAGAAAGCGAGCTTCGCTGGCGGCACCGATGGAGGAGTAAGCACGACAAGGGTCCCTTTCCTTGCCCTCTGATGAGAGGGGTGGTGAATTGTCCTCGTTTCAGTGGGGTTGCCCATGCCGTCCTCCCTGCTTGGACTACCTGGGGCAGGCGGCAGCCAGGTCCCTCCACGAGAAAGAAGGGTAGCTAACGATCTCTTGCGCTAAATCGGGGAGGCGGTCAAGCATTTTGTGGTAGCGAAAAGGGAGCCGGCCTCAGCTAAAGTGTAGCTCTTCCCTCAGCCACGGCACGCTGGCAGCCTCGTGGGCCTGTGGGGCTTGAGTTGTGTCAATGTCCCTCCGGCTATTCAGCCTGCGCCGTTCGGCCCTCGGCTTCCCTCACCGCCCCTTCGATGTCCCACACGCGTACCTGCCGGCCACGTGCGCGGAGAATAGGCTCGGCCATCCGCTGGAGGCGCACCACCGCCCACACCTTCTCTGGAAACGGCAGCCCGGCCAGTTTGTGCCGACGCTGCTCCTTCGCGGCAAACAGCCGTGTTACCTCGGGACTCAGGGGTTCCACTGGGTCCATCGGCTTTCTAATCCGTGCCGTCCGAGTACGCCCATCAGATAGTCCCGATCGAGATGAGCCTGATCGAGGAGCAGGCGTACCCGCTCACGGTCCTTATCCCGACCGGTCTGGAGCGCGGCGGCAACCAGATGCTCCGCGCGTAACACGCGAGTGGGCGTGGCCTCGTAGAGCGTCTCACGCGCTTCAGTCAAGGCCTCCTCCAGTAGCGCATTGTAGGCTGGCAGAAACTGTACCGGCACTCCCTCGATATTCATGCACTCGTCCTCTTCGCGATAGCCCCGCGCGCGAAGTGCCCCATACAGTGGTTCCAGCGTCAGGAGACCACCAGGAGTCTGAGGCAGCGCGACAAACACGTCGAGATCGAATGTCAGCAGCGGCTCGGCGTAGAACGTGGCAGCCATCGCCCCACCGATGGCATAGCGGCTGATCACCCCGGCCTGCTCCAGGTCATTCAGGACTCGTAGCGTGGCTTCCATGTCTGCCTGTGCGCTTCTTGCGGCGATGGGGTCTCGCGCAACCCCAATGGCTGGAGGTCGTTCCAGCGTCTTGCCTCAGGTCTCGTCGTAAATGGCCGCCCAACCGGCGGGGTCCTGGAAGAGGCGAATGCACTTGATTCGACGATCCTCGGCCAGTGTAAACCAGTGGCGGGTGCCCGTAGGCACGGTGATCAGATCGCCGGGACCGACACTGACGTCGAAGTAGCGGCCACTTCGCCCGCGGATCGTGAAGATGCCGTGGCCATCGACCACGAACCGTACCTCGTCTTCGCTGTGATGATGTTCCCGGCTGAACTTCCCGAGTAGGCTCTCCAGGTCGGGGGTCTTTTCCCAGAGGACAACGATATCGGCTGCGACGTACCCCCCTTCGGTCTTGAGCTTCTCCAGGTCGCTGTCAAACGTCGCCAAAATCTCCGCCTTTTCGGCATCGGTCAGGGCGTAGTTGTCCCGCAATCCACCGCATAGCTTCGACACATCCCAGTTGCGGTAGAGGAGGCCTTCCCCGTCGAGAAAGCTCGCCATCTCTACCGGCGCCTCGATGCGCCGGTTGTCGCGGTGTAGCCTGATCGCCGTCATCCTTCACCTCCCATCCGGAGCAGGTATTCAAACATGAACTCGAAGGCCTCGATGTGCCGCTTGGCCTGGAAGGGATTGGCCCCCCAGACATACAGTCCATGGCGCCGGATCAGGATCCCCGGCACTCTCGGGTCCGTAATCCGCTCCGCTACGGCCTCTGCCAGGGCAGGAAGCTTAAACAAATTCTCCACAACGGGAACCCGGATCTCTGCTGCCTCTTCCCAGATGTCGAGCCCTTTGATCATCTCAAGATCCCGGAGCACAACCGCGCCTTGGGAGGAGAAGCGGTCGGCAATCAGATTATTCCACACCGTGTGCACATGTAAGACACATCCGCACCCGGTTGCCTGATAGATGCGGGCGTGAACCACCGTCTCGGACGACGGGCGCGGTACGGCTTTGCTCCCCACAAGCTGAAATCCTGGCTCCACCGGTTGAAGCGATTCGTTCACCAGAACAAAGTCGGCCGCCGTCATCGCCTCTTTGTCCCGACCGCTGGCGGAGACGACCAGTAAGAGCGGCTCGCCAGGGGCGCTAACCCGAGCCGAAAGGTTACCGCTGGTCGCGGGGAACCATCCCCGTCTAGCAAAACTGACCGTAATCTCGACCAGCGCTGTCAGGGCTGGCTCTGTGGCTTGGTGCGCTGTTGTCATCCGCACACCTCCGCCCCCACACGGTCGAGTACCGCCATGACATCGTAGAAGGTCTCAAACGGCTCATAGGTAATTCCGGCTTCCCGGCACTTGACGACCAACAGGTCGCGGGCCATGACCAGGTCGGCCAGCCTGGCCGCTGGCAGGTCCGTGACCCCGTCCCCCACCACCACCCTGCGATACTGCGCTGACGGAAAGCGACGCATGATGCTGGGCTTGCACATCCCGCAATCGGCCCGGCAGTGCTCGTCGCACCCGTGAGGCCAGAGGATGCGTACCGTAGGGCCGCTCACGTCGCTTCCGTTACAATAGATCTGATCTCGTGGCAGGATCCCCTCCAGGATGGGGTAGATAAAGAAGTCGATCCCTCCACTGGTCAGTAAAAACCGGTGGTCATGGACCCGACAATACTCCAAAAACTCTCGAAGTCCGGATCGCAGCGTGGCGATCCGCCGAGCATACGCCACCATCTCCGGGACGCGGGACGAAGGGATCTGGGCAAAGAGGCGACCGACCCCCTCCCGCACGCTCACCGTCCCGGCGATGATCGCATCACGCACCGCCTCCCATCCCGGCGGGCCAAAGGCCCTGAAGAGGGAGACGATGACCTCCTGCTCTGCGGCCGTCCCGTCGAAGTCGCAGAAGATGACTGTCTGCCGGCTCATGCCGAAAACTCTTTAGGGATTCGGGCCTTGCCGCTACCCCACTGGTCAAGGGCCGCCCGTAGATCGCTGCTCCCTGTGGCTGCCTCTTCCAGAGGAATACCGGCCACGCTGGCGGCGATTGCCGCGCGGAAGGCCCGCCCACCCGCAGCCGCGCCGCTCGGATGAGCGTGGATGCCTCCGCCGGCGTTGACCACGACATCGAGGCCGAAATCGTCCATAATGTGCGGCACCAGGCCCGGGTGGATCCCCGCTGACGGGACCGGAAAGGTTCGGCGGTGGGGCAGGCCGTCCTTGTCCGTAAGTCGCCCAGCCAGATCCAGAGCCTCGGACCGTTCCAGGGCCATCCCACCATAAGGGGACGGGAATAGGACCAGGTCGGCCCCGGCCAGCCGCATCAGCGTCCCCAACAACAGTGACGCGGCGATGCCGTAGTCGCCAGAAGGATAGAGCGCTCCGGCCAGCGCCGGGTGGGCCACGAGTGGGACGGTAATCTCCGGATCCTCGGCCAGCCGATGCAAGAGGTCAAATCCGTAGGGCAGGACATTGATGAGCAACGCATTCGCACCAAGCCGCACCGCCCGTCGGGCCTTCTCGGGAAGCCGATGCACCGGACCGGTCAGGTTGATCGCATACAGGACGACTTGGCCCGTCTCTCGTCGCGCTCGCTCGGCCGCTTGCAGGCACGCCTCCAAACGTTGCTCGAAAGGCGCGTCTGTATCGTTAAAGAAGATCTCGTCATCTTTGATCAGATCGACGCCGCCCAACGCCTGCTGGAAAAAACCCTCGGCCAGCTCTTGGAGTGTAAGCCCCAGGCAGGCCTTGAAGATGCTCATGAGCAACGGCCGACTATGAACTCCGAGTCTCGCGCGCACCCCTTCCACTCCAAGCTTCGGCCCCGGAAAGGCGGCGGCGAAGGTCGGCGGCAGGGCGAGATCAACCAGGCGGATCTTCCCATCCATCGAGAGTTTGCCGAAGGTGGCAGTCAGCAGTGATGGGAGGTCCGGCGTGAGATTCGCGAGCGGGTAGGCGATACGAATCAGGCCCGCCTCGACCGTCACCACGCGGCCGGCATGGCGCTGAAGGGCCGTCTGTCTCTCGACCGACAGACCGGGCCAACTCCCGACCGTCATACCCAGCGCGATCGTCTCCGCCTTCTTCGTCCAATCGCCTCCGCCGGCGAGACGATAGGTCGCAATGACGTAATCGTTCCAGGTGTTGTCCACGTCTGCGTGTCCTCCTGGGGATCTTCATCCCAATAAACAGAGACCTGTCTGCACGCGAAGGAGAATAGCACACGAGCCTTTCAGGTTCAATTTACCGGCCATACCCAACAACAGCGATAGACGTTGCTGAGACTCGGCTGTGAGCCCGTCACATCTGTTCGAGCTTGAAGGGTGGTACTATTTGGCATATTATTACCATCACCTTGTGGGTGAAAAGGCTTGTAGTCATTCACCCCCATCATATTCGCTCCCAATACGTCCACTGGGTACTTTCACCTCATTTCTGTCTCTGTTTTGGGGCGAGGTCTTCATGGCGCAACTACAGTTTAAGGGCAAAACGTTCGTACAGAATTATCATTTGCTGGTGAAGTATCACGAACTTGTCCCGGTCAAGGCCAAAAGCCTGACGGATCGGGTGACTCTCCATGACAACCTGATTATCCACGGCGACAACCTGAAGGCCCTCAAAGCTCTCCTACCACTCTACGCCGGGAAAATCAAATGCGTTTACATCGACCCCCCTTACAACACCGGCAACGAGAGTTGGGCCTATAACGACAACGTGAGTTCCCCGATGATGCAGGAATGGCTGGGCAAAGTCGTTGACCGCGAAGACTTGACCCGCCATGACAAGTGGCTCTGCATGATGATGCCGAGGTTGAAGTTGCTCCGCGAACTGATGATCGAAGATGGCGTCATTTTCTTATCGATTGATGACAACGAGCAGTATCGTATCAGAGCGCTGATGGATGAGGTGTTTGGCGAAGACAACTTTGTCGAACAGTTCATTTGGAAGAAAAGCTATGGGGGTGGAGCAAAAGAAAAATACGTTGTCCGTCAGCACGAGTATTGTCTGATGTACGCACGAAACAAGCAGAACGTCCCCGACTTGTGGCTGCCGCCCGACGAGGAGGCAGAAGCGCGGTACTACAAATACCGCGACTCCAAATTTGCGGAACGCGGGCCTTACAGGATCAAGCCTCTGGAAGCAACAAAAAGTATGGATCAAAGAGAGAATTTGGTCTTTCCGATCAAAGCTCCCGATGGAAGCGAGATTCGGCCCAAACGCCAATGGTGGTGGAGTCGAGACCGCGCAGAAAAAGCGCTTGCACAAGATGAACTTGTTTTTACGAAAACAGACGATGGCTATTCGGTCTCATACAAACAGTACCTGATCGATGAGGCTGGCGAAAAACGGGGGGCCAAGCCATTTTCTATAATTGACAAAATCTATACACAAGAGGGCACGGCAGATTTGCGCAGTGTTTTCGATGACCAAGTTGTTCTTCAGTTCCCGAAGCCAGTCGGCTTGATTAAGCACCTTCTCCGAATCGCCACTTCTGCGGAGAGTTCTGACCTAATTCTTGATTGCACCGGCGGTTCTGGTACGACAGGTCATGCAGTCTTGTCGCTCAACGCTGAAGATGATGGCAACCGCCGGTTCATCCTAATCGAGTGCGAAGACTATGCGGATTCCATTACAGCGGAGCGTATTCGCCGCGTAATCAAAGGTGTGCCGACATCGAAGGATGAGGTTCTGAAGAAGGGCCTCGGCGGGTCGTTCAGCTTCTTCAGGCTCGGCAAGGCCATCGAACTTGAAAGCATCCTCGATGGCGACGGCTTACCGACCTACAAAGAACTTGCCCGTTACGTGTTTTACACGGCGACCGGTGAGGAATTCGACGAAAAGGCTGTTGACGAGAAGAAGCATTTTATCGGTGAGAGCCGAAATTATCAGGCGTTCCTCTTCTACGAGCCGAACATTGCAAAGCTGAAAAATCTAGCGCTGACGCTGGACATGGCAAAGAGCCTGCCGCCCTTGAAGAAGGACAAGCGACGGTTGGTGTTTGCGCCGACCAAGTATCTGGATCAAGAGCACCTTGACCAACACCGCATTGACTTCGCGCAGTTGCCTTTTGAGATTTATGAACTGACGAGGTGAAACATGATTAAGCGAATTGAGATAGAGGGCTATCGGTTACTCGACAGCTTCGCCGCAGAGTTGCGGCCGCTAACGGTGGTTATCGGCGCGAACGCAGTCGGTAAAAGCACTTTACTTGACTGTCTTCAGTGTATTGCACAATGCTCTGATTTGCCTCTCAACACGGCCATCGGTTGGCATTGGGGAATGAACTCCTTACTGAACGCGGCCAGAAAAGATCGCAAGTTAAGCTGGCGGATCACATTCAGCAAACCGAAGGATCCGTTTTGGAGCCGCCTACCTCTTGATGACAGCCAAGCGTTTATCTACGAGGTTATCCTTCAGGGTGACGTGCAGGGACAAGCCCAGGCACAATACGAAGTCCTTCGTACACGCGAACCATACCAAGGCTACGCTGAAGCTTTCAAGTATCTGGAGGCGACACTATTTCGCAGGCAAGTCTACAGCCGCGAGCATCGCAAGCTTATGCCCTTCGATGAAGCGATGCCGCCTTCGCAGCAGGTTCACGAGACGGGAACAGAATCCAAAAATGGAAGCGATCTCGGGTTGCCACCTGCGGCTCAAGAGCCCGCCCTGATGCTTTCGCAGATCAGGTTCTTCAATGAGTTCCCGATCCCTTCGTCCGCACGAGTGCTCCTCGCGAACATGACGTTTTATCCAGGCTTTGACGTGACTAGATTCTCAGGTCTTCGAACCAAGGCGGCAGAAATCAAGCCGATGACCATGCTTGCTCTGAATGGCGAGAATCTCGGAACCGTCCTACATGAAATCCTCACGCGGTACGACTACCGACAGGCCGCGACCGATATCCGCGAATTTCTCAAGGCCGCTTACCCGGCATTTGAAGAAATCCATTGCGACACTACCCTAGGCGCGCCCGCTCAAGTTCTTGTCCGTGTGAGAGAAAAAGGGATGGAGCGGTCTATGGAGATGTGGGAGCTTTCCGATGGCATGTTGAGATTCTTGTGTCTGGCCTCGGCCCTGTTGAATCCGATTCCGCCACCCTTCGTTGCACTAGACGAGCCTGAAAGCGGATTGCATCCACGGCTTTTGCCTGTAGTGGCCGACATGATCAAAACAGCGTCGGAGCGAACGCAGGTACTTGTTACCACCCACAGCCCCGATCTCCTGAATCGGTTTAGCATTGATGATGTGGCCGTGATGTCACGCGGCGAGGATTTCAAGGCGGCATGGTGTCGTCCATCTGATCGAAAGACTCTAGTGGAAATGTTGAAGGATGTTGCAGGGGAAACCCTCGGCGATCTTCATCGCTCGGGCGAATTAGAGGCTATCGGATGAAGGTGTGGGTCTATGTTGAAGGCGAGTCAGACCGGATCGCCTTAAACGCTCTGTGGGCGAAATGGAGAACTGCCCTGCGTCAAGCTGGCTGGGGCGTTCAATTGATACCGCTAGACGACAAGAGCCGCTTCTTCCGCAAGATTGGACCACACGCCACCGAAAAGCTCTTGGCGGACCCCCTTGATCTCGTTGTGGGACTACCGGATTTTTATCCGAACCAGCCTTTTGTCGGCACCCCGAACCAGCATGCTACCGTAAATGACCTCGTTAACCTTCAGCGCAAACTTGTCCAAGACACAATCACTCAAAAAGGCTTGGATGCAGCAAACCTCATTCAGCGCTTTCATCCATCTTCCTTGACGCATGATCTGGAGATGTTGCTCTTGGCAGCCCGTGATCAACTTCGTGCGCACTTGGGAACAAGCGATCACTTGGGGCACTGGCGACATCCCGTGGAAGATCAGAACCAAGACCAGCCCCCGAAGCGTGTTGTACAAACGCTGTATCTTCGAAAGAAAGGTCGCGCGTACCGGGACACGAAAGACGCAGCGGCAGTATTAGGTACGGTGACTGACCTCCAGCAGATTCTTCATTCGGAATCCGGACAGTTGCAGTGTCCAGTGTTCAAGAACATGCTTGATTGGATCGGTACAAAAACAGGGGTCCCAGCCTGCTGAAATCAGCTTGTGGCGCATTCAGATTATGCAGCTAAAAGAATACCAGCAAAGAGCGTTGGCCGGGATCAGGAGTTACCTCGAACTTCTGGCCGATCTGAAGAAGAAGGCCGAAGGCATAACTGATCGAGACTTGGCCTTTGACTTTGCGGCGAAGGCATGGGAAAAGGCTAAACTTCCGCGCCGGTATCTGCCGCGCAAGAACGGGCTGGGCCACTTATTGCCGACGTTTTGCCTAAAAGTCCCGACAGGCGGCGGCAAGACGCTCTTGGCAGTCAAGACGGTTGACCTTGTGAACACCGTTTACAGGAGGCGACAGACCGGACTTGTGCTCTGGATTGTGCCGACAACGCAAATTTACCGGCAGACGATTCAGCACCTGAAAGACCGGGACCACCCTTACCGCCAGCACCTCGACATTGCGAGCGGAGGACATACGCTGATTCTCGAAAAGACGGACCACTTTGCCCCGCTGGATGTGCAGGAACGTCTTGTCGTGCTGATGCTCATGCTTCCATCGGCGAACCGGAAGACGAAAGAGACCTTAAAGGTCTTCAAGGACAGTGGCGGTTTTCAGGACTTTTTCCCGCCAGAGGACGACATTAAGGCCCAAGAAGCCACGCTCAAACGCTTCCCGAATTTGGACACCTACGAGAAGCAAAGTGGATTTTGGGGGCGGCAGATCAAAACGTCATTGGGGAACACGCTCAGAACACTTTCGCCGGTCATTATACTCGACGAAGGGCACAAGGCTTACAGCGAGGGGGCGCAGGAGACTTTGCGCGACTTCAACCCCTGCCTGATTGCCGAGCTTTCGGCGACGCCGGTTCAAAGCAATATCCTCGTGGACATCACAGGCCGAGAACTGCACCACGAGGAAATGATCAAGTTGGATCTCCACGTCGTGAACAAGGCAAGCCCGGACTGGAAGGACACCCTGCTTGCCGGGGTGAACAAGCGGAATGTGTTGGAGGAAAAGGCCAAGGAGTACGAGGCGAACACGGGCATACACATCCGCCCGATTTGCCTGATTCAAGTTGAGCGCACAGGGAAAGATCAACAGGGCGGACGCTGGATTCATTCGGAGCAAGTCCGGGAACATTTAACGAAGGTGATGGGCATCCCGGCGGAACAGATCGCGGTAAAAACAAGCGAAAAGGATGAACTCAAGGAAGTTGACGACGTGGGCGGGCTTCTCGGGCGGGACTGCAAAGTCCGCTACATCATCACTAAGCAGGCACTTCAAGAGGGTTGGGATTGCTCGTTCGCTTACGTGCTCGTGATTCTGACGAATCCATCTTCACAGAATGCCTTAACCCAGCTTGTCGGTCGTATTCTGCGACAACCCTACGCGCGGAAGACCCAACTCCGGGAACTTGACGAAAGCTATGTGTTTTGCTTCCAGCAACGCGCCAATACATTACTGGAAAGCATTCGCGACGGCTTTGCCCAGGAAGGTTTGGGCGATTTGCGAGGACATATCGCCACCGAAGACGAACGCGGCGGTATGACCGGCGATGACATGGACCGGCTTTTCGACATGCGCGAGCACTTCAAGCAGGCCGCAGGCCGAACGATTCTTCCGGTTTTCGTGGTCAAGAACAGCCACGGCTGGAGGCCCGTCAACTACGAAATGGACATTGCGGCCCGGATTCCGTGGGATGAAGTGACGTTGAGGCCGGTCATGCAATTGACTCTTTCCGAGTACGAGAAGAAAGACGTTGAGATCGGCGTCACGCTGACCGAGGACAGACATCGAGTGATCGAAGCTAGAGGCATTCATGATTTGAGGGAGGGCGGTATCCGCGTTGATCCGGTCTTCATGACGCGACAAATCGGTGACATCGTGCCGAACCCCTGGCAAGCACACGAATTCGCCAAGCGGGTCTTGAATCATTTCTACACGATGGGCGGCAAGCAGGACGCTGAGCGGCTTATTGCTAATAACTTTGTTTTCCTGATCGAAGAACTACGGAAGCAACTTGAAGCTGAGAAAGACCGACTGGCCGAGCGGGTCTTCTGTTCGATGCTGGAAAAGGATGAGCTTCGCTTCCTGATCATCGGCAACAACCTCGACTGGTCTTTCCCGAAGTCCATAGCGATCAAGCCGACTTCAAAGATTCTGACAAAGGAAAAGGGCGGGCAACTTGAGTTTAGTCTTTACGAGGCGGTGCCGGAGGATGACTTCAACGAGACCGAGAAAGCGGTTGCCTGGTATCTGGAAAACCAGCATCGGCTTTTCTTCTGGTTCCGAAATCGCGCAAGGCATGACTACTCGATTCAGGGATGGCGGGAGCACCGCATTTATCCCGACTTCATTTTCACGGCGACCGACAGGAACGCTCACACGGATTACGAGCGCGTTTACGTGGTTGAAACCAAGGGTCTGCACCTGAAGGACAACGCCAAGACCAATTACATCCGCAAAGTGTTCGACATCTGCACGCGACAGGCGAAGTCCAGAAACTGGAACGAACTTGGCCTTGAGATGAAAGACAAGGTGCTCCGCTTCGAGGTTCTGGATGAGGATGAATGGGAAGCGAAGCTGAACGAGGTATTGCTGGAATAGAGTCGTGGTAGGTCGCTTTGCAGAGCTTTGATAAATGGAAAGATCAAACGCTAGCAGCCGCCCTCGTAGCGCCCCGCGCAACGTCCAGCACTGCCGGTGGATGCCGCCAAAGCGCGCAAGCGTGGCAATCCGTGTGTGCCGGGCCACGAGCGCCTGAAGCCCCAAGACAAGCCGTACTCCGCCATGAGGGCTAAGCCCCTTTATGCGTAGCCAGCGGTTCGTTTGTCCGTTCGAGCTTGAAGGGCAGCCTCGTATAGGTTAAAGGGTTTGTGGTCGCCACGCCCTTTATATCCGCTCCTCATGCGGCCCACAAGGTTTTTGCTTCATTCCTATCTCTGTTTTTGGACCAGGCCGATGGATCTGACCATAGATGCCGCCGTCTTCAAGGTGCCTCTTCTGGGTCTTCTGCCAGCCCCAAAAGAGTTCGTCGATGATGAATAGTTTTACTTTCGGGAGCTGCTTGGCGTTCTTGGTCGCGACTGATGTGAGGTGTGGGCGGTAGTAGTGGATGAACGTGTCACCGATGCTGGCGCTAGACGACAGATGAGAAAGGTCTGGCTCCACCTACTGATAAAAGTTTCTGGCCCAGGCGTGAGTCCTCAGCGCAGCGAGCTCCTCAGGTAGCAGCGGTTTACTGTCGGAGACCGAGCAGTTGGCCTCCACATGCTCGGACCGGCGCATCCCCGGGATCACGGTTGAGACCGCCGGGTAACTCAGGCAGAACTTGAGGGCAAGCTGCGCTAACCCGACCTACGGCCTGTTGTCCAAAAGCACATCTCGCAGGCGATCCGACTGGTCGAAAGGTTGGGCGTCACGCGGTCTTCTGCGGCACAAGGCGTACTTGAAGCTCACACCCCACAGCCTTGGCATATCGCTTGAGCGTGGCGAGCGACGGAGCGTGCTTTCCGGCCGATTCGAGCCTGGAGACCGCGCTCTTCGTCGTACCCATCCGTTCTGCGACGGCGTCTTGCGTCAGACCTGCACGGGATCGTGCTTTGAGCATTTGGTTGGCTACCTGGTACTCAAGCGCAAGGGCGTCGTACGCTTCGATGAATCCCTTGCGGGTTGCCGCCTTGGCAAGGAATTCCTTATGGCTATGGCGGATGGGCTTAAATTTCAGTTCAGGCATCTGATACCTCCTTCAGGCGCTTGCGCGCCAGCTTCAGTTCTCGATCGGGCGTATGCTGTGACTTCTTGAGGAAGGCGTGCAGCACGACGACCCGTTTGCCGACGAGAAAGCAGTAGAACGCCCTGCCAACGCTCGAACGCCCGCGAGGCCGAAGCTCGAACAAGCCATCACCAAGAGCTCGCGAGTACGGAAGCCTGAGCGTTGGTCCATATTCGGTCAGCAGTTCGACCAAGCGCGCGTAGTCCGCGAGGACGTCCACAGGCCACGACTCAATCTCGTGGAGTACCCGCTCGTGGAAGTACTCGATCTCGAAGGACATAATGGCATGTTAGCATATACGCGAACTCAGAGCAACGCGCACTACCCCTGATGTTCAACTGTCGAGTGAGCCGCTCTTGGAGTCCACAAAGACCGTCAGCGTTCAGCTTCTGATACGCCTTTCGCCGTGGCCGAGTTGTCGGGTTACGCTGCGCTAACCCGACCTACGATCCGATAAGACTCAATTCAAGCAATAGACACGACAGACGCTTTTCTGGGAAATTATCGACCCTGGCGTCCAGCGAGATCGCCATTACGTTCTCCCAGGGAAGACAATGGACCCCTCACGCTCGAGCTAACCAGTTGCTCGCTTGCGGGGAGCGCGTGTTAAACGAGGCGATTGAGGCTTTGCGTACGAGTCTACATAGGCATCAACAAGTCGGCGAATCATGCGTTGGTACTGCGTATTGTGTTTGGCTGCCTCGGATTTGAAGAAATCAACACTTTTTTTGCTGAGAGCGATGGTGACCTTCACTCCTTGCTCTCGGAACGCGAGATCCGAGGGGGGAGGCAGGAAGTCTCGAATGACTTTGGCCTCGAAAGGTTCATCGGTATATTTGATTTTTGTGCTCATAAATGGCCTTGCCTTTCCGCCAGTAACCGGCGCCGAAGATACGAATCACACCTCCGCGATAGGTAAAGCGGACAGTCAGAATGCCGCCCTCGACCTTGCCGAAACAGAAATAGCGCTTCTCGTTCTTACTGTGAGCAAGGTCTTCCGCGATGACACGATGAGGGTCGGCGAAAGCGTATTGAGCCAGGGAGAACGGTACCCCATGCTCAAGCTGGTTTTCAGCATCTTTGTTGGGATCTCATTCAAACTGTACCTTTTTCACTGGGCAAGCTTAACACAGGATTCGGGATTACACCATATGAATATATGGCGTATGATATGGTTGAATCTACTGAGAGTTCATTCCAGGCGGCTTGCCGCGAGTGCGTTATACCGGCGGAGGCCGGTATCCAGAAAGGTCCGACTGGATTCCCCCGTATCAAGTACGGGGCAGGCTTGTCACGCACGGAATGACGAGCCAGAACAGCGGACGCTACCCCGCAGCCTGATGTCGATGCCGCGTAGACGACAAATGAGAAAGGCTTGGCGCCCGCCTACTGATAAAAGTTCCTGGGCCAGGCGTGGGCTTTCAGGGCGGTGAGCGTCTCGGGATCAAGCGGCTTACTGTCGGAGGCCGAGCAGTTGGCCTCCACATGCTCGGGCCGGCGCATGCCGGGGATCACGGTTGAGACTGCCGGGTGGCTCAGGCAGAACTTGAGTGCGAGCTGCGCCACCGTCTTGATTTCCCCCTCCAGCAGCGGTCTGAGTCGATCAACGCGCTCGCATGTCTCACGCAGCCGGTCCCCACGGAAATAGAAACTCTGAACCGAATCCTTGAGGAAGGTCGTGTCCGGAGTGAGCCTGCCAGTCAGGCCCCCTTCATCGAAAGGGACCCTGGCGATCACGCCAATGTCATACTTTCGACACAGGGGGAACAGGTCCTCTTCCGGGGATTGGTCAAAGATATTGTAGATCACCTGGACGGTATCGATCAGCCCGGACCTCACAAGCTCTAGCGCGCTGCCTGGCTGATGATCGATAATTGAGACTCCAAAGAATCGGATCTTTCCCTGCTGCTTTAATCGATATATCGCCTCTTGCCACTCCGGCTCACTGAGCCATTCATCTCGCCAGACGTGGAGCTGCTGCAGGTCGAGGTGCTCTGCTTCGAGGTTTCGGAGGCTCTCTTCTGTGTGCGTGATGATCCAATCCGCGGGAAAAGCCTGCCGCGCTGTGGTCCCCGGTTTGGGCGGCCAGCCGCCGCTTTTCGGTGGAACCTTGGTGGCGACAAAGACACGGCGACGAACTTCCTTGAAGGCCCTGGCGATCAGTCGTTCGCTGTGCCCATTGCCATAGGCGTGCGCGGTATCGATAAAGGTGAGGCCCAACTCCAGCGCCCTCGCCAAAGCCCTGACCGAGAGGGTGTCGTCGGTTTCGCCCCACCACCCCTTGCCGATCCCCCAGGCCCCAAAACCGATCTCCGATACCTGAACGCCTGTGCGTCCAAGCCTGCGATGCTCCATGCGGGGTCCCCCTAGGATCTAAGAGCGATCTTGGATCTTATCGGCGAACTGGTCAATTAGCGCAAGGTCCTTGCGTCACCTCCGCCCTTCCAACCAAGACCGCGTAGGACTCTTTGACGAGCGATTGCGGATCGATCCCCAGCACCCGCTGCACGTCCTGGACCTCGTCGGCGACCAGCGGCAGCTCTCCCGGCTCATCGACAGTCCCTTGAAGCTCAACAAAGCTGCCCAGCCCTTGCACCTTGTCAAGGTGGACCCGGACGCTGCCGATCACAAACGTCTCGCGCCGTTTCGCAACCACCACACTGACCCCAAGTGCTGCGGTCAGGATCGCCTTCAGGGCTTCAGGATCCTCGACCGGATACAGCTCGTAGTGGCTTTCCTGCGCCCCGGCCACATCCTCTCGCACATAACGGATCAACTCAGCGCCCGCCTCGAGCGACTCCCGAAGCTTGAGGCGGCCATAGCTGACGCTGAAATAGGTATCGACCTGCCGCTCCGGCTCCTGGCCCTCCGCGCCGAGCGACTCACAACGCTCTCGCAGCCTTCCAAGATCTTCGCAGCGCGCCTTCAGCTCGATGTTCAGCATTGGTCAGTTCCTCATCGCGCGGACCTGCCCCTCGAACCGGGCGTCCGGTTCCACCCGAAACTCCTCCCCGCACTTTTGGCACTTGCCCCACCATGAGCGATCCGGCTGTCTGGCCAGGGTGACGGCGCCACAGACCAGCTTTCCGGCAATTCGATGAAGCGTGATAGCGACGAACTGTTCTTCCACTGTCTCCCCGCCCCCCCGGGGCATCACACCATCCCCGCTCTTTCATTTTATCCCATGAAGCGGAAAAAACAACTCGCTGATCGAACGGCGGCCTCCCCCTCAGGCGGTCGCGTCTGAACTCCCCGGTAAGCGCCCGGCAGGCGCGTGAGCATCGATGGCTGTGCGGATTGCAGTAGCCAGGTCGGCCTTAGAAAACGGCTTCCGAACATAACCGGCAACTCCCGAGCTTTTCAGGCTATGCTGAATCTCGTCCGGGGCATAGCCGGTGGCGACCAGCACCCTGATGTCAGGGTTGAGGGCGCGCAGGGCAGGGATCAGGTCTGCCGCCCCCATCCGGGGCATAATGGCGTCGGTAAGGACCAGGGCGATGTCGGGGTGCGCTTGGAAGATCGCTAGCGCCTCGACGCCATCTGCGGCGCTGAGGGCAGTGTATCCAAGGTCACTCAGGAGGACCTCTCCCAACTCTCGGGCCATCGGGTTGTCCTCCACCAACAGGAGCGTCTCGGTCCCCAGCGGCAGCGCCTTCGCGAGCGATGGCGTAGCTTCTGCCGGAGCGGAAACCAGAGGGAGGAAAATGTGAAAGGTGCTCCCTTGGCCTTCGGCCGTCTCCACCTCGATCCAACCCTCGTGCTGGTGAACGATCCCGTAGACCGAGGCCAGACCCAAGCCGGTCCCACTGCCGGGCTCCTTGGTCGTAAAGAAGGGCTCGAAGATTCGGTCCCGGATAGCAGCCGCGATGCCGGTCCCGGTATCGACCACAGTCAGACGGGCGAAGGCGCCCGACCGACGCTCCGGGTACCTATCCAGGCTCGTCTCGATAAACGTAACCGACGCTAGCCGAAGGGTCAGGGTCCCACCCTGGGGCATCGCATCACGGGCGTTGTTGGCAAGATTGAGAATAATCTGCTGCACCTGGGCGGCATCTGCGTTGACCACGAGGGGCTCGTGGGCCGGCTCCAGCGTGATGGTAATCGTCTCGGGAAGAGTTCGCTGTAACATCGTCGCCGTCTCTGTGAGCGGCACGTTCAGATCAAGCGGATTGCGTTGCAGCGGGGCCTTCCGCGCAAAGCTCAGCACCTGACTCACAAGACTCGCGGCTCGGCGGCCTATCTGTGGTACGCGGCTGAGACGACGATATGCCTTGCTTTCCGGGGGCATCTCCCCCAAGGCGAGTTCCGAGAAGCCGATAATCCCGTTCAGGAGATTATTGAAATCGTGTGCGATCCCCCCAGCCAAGAGGCCGACAGCCGCCAGCTTCTGCGACTGGCTGAGCTGCTCTTCGAGGCGTCTGCGCTCAGTGATGTCGCGTTTGATGGCGATGAAGTGGGAAATGTCTCCTCGCTCGTCCCGGACTGCGGTGATGGTTTGGTCCTCGGTGTAGAGGCTGCCATCCTTGCGGCGATTGACGATCTCGCCTTGCCACACTCTCCCGGACAGGATGGTCTCCCACAAATTCTGATAGAACGTCTGATCGTGTTCGCCGGACTTGAGGATGCGCGAGGTCCGCCCGATCGTCTCCTCCGCACTATAGCCTGTCAGCTCGGCAAAGGCCGGATTGGCCCAGATGATCGTACCGTTGCAATCGGTAATGATAATGCCGTTCGCAGTCGCCTCCAACGCCATGGCCTGAAGCCGGAGTTGCCCCTCGGCCTGCTTGCGCCCAGTGATATCCACCATGACACCGACGACGCTGTCAATACCGCCACCCCCATCACGCAGCGGCATCGTCCAAAGGCTGATATCGATCGGAGAGCCGTCTTTCTTCTGACGAACAACTTCGATGCCGGCGAGCGTTTCCCCTGCCAGCGCCCGACCGAGAAGGACCAGATGCTCCTGGTGTTTGTTCGGAGGGATGATGGGGTGCGGGCGTCCGAGGACTTCTGCTTTTTGCCAGCCGAAGATTCGTTCCGCTGCTCGGTTCCACAACCTAACAGTGCCTTCGCGATCCAGAACGGTAATGCCCATTGGCGAGGCCTCAATCACCGCCATAAGAAGGTCGTGCGTCTTGCGCAGGGCGAGCTCCGACCGCTTATGCTCGGTCACATCGCGTAGGATCCCCTGGAAGCCCACCACCCTGCCATCCTCCAGGATAGGAACCGGCTTCACCTCAACGAACGCGCGCGCTCCATCCGGGCGCATAATTTCAGTCGCTACGGCCTCAGTCGGGGTCCCGGTCTGCACGTCGCGGACGAATAGCTCTTTGATGCGGTTCAGTTCAACGGGGGTGATGAGTTCGAAGAAGCTGCGGCCTACGAGTTGTTCCGGGGTTTCAACGCCATGGATCCTGGCCAGCGACCGGTTAGCGAAGGTGATGACTCCCTGAGCGTCCACGACGAACAGCCCGTCGCTTACCTCGCTGACAAGCGCGCGATATTTTGCCTCGCTTTCCCGCAGGGCCTTCTCCGCCCGCCGGTATTCAGCGATTTCGGCGCGCGGCGCTTGATTCGGTATCGTCGGCTCTTCGGATCGCACTGGCAATCCCCCTTCTGCGTGTGAGGGGCGAATTGGAATAAGAATCGACTGCAGGGTTAGCGACTACGGTGTGCGCGGCGGCTCGGCGGCGTTCACGGGGACGCTGAGGCGGCTGAGCCGCTGGCGGAGCATTTCATGCTCCTGCCGAATCTGGACGGGTAGGCGCGAGGCAAGCCGGTCGAAAAACAGGCCCTGCTCCTCCTGCTCTGCCGCCCAGGCATCGCCATCGATCCTCAACAGCTCATCCATGGCTCCGGCCGGCAGCCTTAGCCCTTCCAGGTCCAGCGCATCAGATGTGGGAACGAAGCCGATAGGGGTCTCGACGGCCTTGCCCTGGCCTTGCACTCGCCCCAGGATCCACTTGAGGACGCGAATGTTTTCGCCAAAGCCGGGCCAGAGGAAGCGGTCGTTCTGGTCGGTCCGAAACCAGTTGACATGAAAGATCGCAGGAGGATGAGCGATCCGCGGACCCATGTCAAGCCAGTGGGCGAAATAGTCAGCCATATGATAGCCACAGAATGGGATCATCGCCATCGGGTCGCGTCGGGTGACCCCGACCGCACCAGACTGCGCGGCTGTCGTCTCAGAGGCCATGCCGGCCCCGACGAAGACGCCATGCTGCCAACTATATGATTGGTAAACGAGTGGCGCCACCCGGGCGCGGCGTCCGCCGAAGATGATCGCTGAGATGGGGACGCCCTCCGGATCCTCCCAGTGAGGGGAGATCGACGGACACTGCCTGGCGGGAAGCGTGAAACGCGAATTAGGATGAGCGGCCGCCCCCTCTCCAGGCGTCCAAGGGTTGCCGCGCCAATCAATGAGGCCATCGAGCGGTGTCGCGTCTTTTCCCTCCCACCACGGCTCTCCCTCCGGGGTGACGGCCACGTTGGTAAAGATCGTGTTCCGACCGACCGCAGCCATGATGTTGGGATTGGTCTTGACGCTGGTGCCGGGCGCAACACCGAAGAATCCAGCCTCCGGATTGATGGCCCGCAGCCGTCCGTCTGGCCCGATGTGCATCCAGGCAATGTCATCGCCCACGGTCCACACCTTGTAGCCAGAAAGCTGTAGAGGGGCGACAAGCATTGCCAGGTTGGTCTTGCCGCAAGCACTGGGAAAGGCGGCCGCCATATAGGTGACCTGCCCCGATGGATCTTCCAGCCCGATAATCAGGGTGTGCTCGGCTAACCAGCCCTCCTCTCGACCGATCCAACTGGCGATGCGAAGGGAGTGGCATTTCTTTCCCAACAGGGCGTTGCCCCCATACCCCGATCCGATGCTCCAGATGAGACGCTCCTCCGGAAAGTGAAGGATAAAGCGGCGGTCCGGGCTCAGGTCTCCGAGCGAATGCAGACCGCGTACAAAGCCGTCCGAGTCGCCGAGTCGTTCAAGTGCGATCTTCCCCATACGGGTCATGATCCGCATGTTGACGACGACGTAGGGGCTGTCGGTCAGTTCCACGCCGACCTTGCTGTAGGGAGAGCCGGGCGGACCCATAAGATACGGGACAATAAACATCGTCCGACCCCGCATGCTGCCCTCAAAGAGCTTCCCAACCTGCTCGCGCGCTTCCTTTGGCTCCATCCAGTTATTGGTCGGGCCCGCATCTTCCCTGCGAGACGCGCAGATGAAGGTCAGGTGTTCGGTCCTGGCCACGTCCGACGGATGGCTCCGATGCAGGTAGCACCCGGGGTAGCGCTGATGGTTCAGGCCAGTCAAGGTCCCGTCGCGAAGCATCCCCTCAATCAGGACCTGATGCTCCTCCTCTGACCCATCGCACCAGTGGATACGGTCGGGTCGGGTCACCCGCGCCACCTGATCCACCCACTGCTCTAACGCTCTATATTGGGGCATCTCGTCTCCCTAGAGTTGTGCCTCGCAAATCTCTTTCCATTCCGTTCGTGGTGAGCTTGTCGAATCCATGAACGGA
Organism: Candidatus Methylomirabilis sp.; assembly: GCF_028716865.1. NCBI lineage: Bacteria > Methylomirabilota (SeqCode) > Methylomirabilia (SeqCode) > Methylomirabilales (SeqCode) > Methylomirabilaceae (SeqCode) > Methylomirabilis (SeqCode) > Methylomirabilis sp. (SeqCode). The sequence goes on from NZ_JAQUOY010000017.1 coordinate 24,158, forward strand.
ACTCATTGAAATACTACGCCCTTCGGCGGGCTCATGGCGAACGGAATGTACAAAGACGCGTTGGATACGCTATGCCAGCAAGTCAATTTCCGATAATAACGAAATGGCTCCCCGGGTAGGACTCGAACCTACAACCTAGCGGTTAACAGCCGCTCGCTCCACCGTTGAGCTACCGGGGAATCTTAAGAACCCTAGAATTATATATAGCGGTCAGCAAAGAGCTGCCGACTGAAAACCGGAAATGGTCGCTAATTGCCTAAGTTATAGCGTATTTGGTAGATACGAGCAACGACTTTTTGGCGCGCCACGATCGCCTTACACCTCACGCCGCCCCTCCAACGACTTGGAAAGCGTCACTTCGTCGGCGTACTCCAGGTCACTGCCCATCGGCAGGCCGCGAGCGATTCGCGTGATCCGAATGGCCAATGGCTTCAGCAGGCGCGAGAGGTACATCGCCGTCGCCTCACCCTCGACGTTCGGATTCGTGGCCAGGATCACCTCTTTGATCTCCCCTCCATCCAGGCGCTGCAGAAGGGCCTTGGCCGTGAGCTGATCGGGACCGCGTCCCTCCAGCGGCGACAGCGACCCCCCCAGCACGTGGTACCGCCCCTTGAAGCTGGCAGTCTTCTCGATAGCCCACAGGTCGTTGGCCTCTTCCACCACGCACAGCGCCGATCCGTCTCGAGTCGGGTCGGCGCAAATGGGGCACTGCTCGCCCTCAGAGATGTTGTAGCAGACGGTACAGCTCTGGATCCGCTCTTTCAGCTCGATAATGGCCTGGGCCAACGCCACCGCCTCCTCCTTGGTGGCCTTGAGGAGGTGGAAGGTCAGGCGTTGGGCAGTCTTGGGGCCGATGCCGGGAAGGCGGACCAACTCGCCGATCAGCCGGACCAGGGGCGGGGCATAGCGGGCCACGGCTGCTCTACACCAGCCCCGGGGGCAGTCCCAGCCCGCCGGTCAGCCGACCCATCTCCTGGTTCATCAACTCGCGAGACTTTCGAAGCGCCTCATTGGCCGCCGCCACAACGAGGTCCTGCAGCATCTCCAATTCGTCCGGGCCGGCGACCTCTGGATCGATCTTTACCTCGACGACTTCGCCCTGACCGTTACAGACGACCGTAACCATCCCACCGCCCGCAGTTCCTTCAACCCTTTTTGTCGCAGCCTCCGCCTGAATCTTTTCCATCTCAGCCTTCATTCGCTGAGCCTGCTTCATCATGTTCCCGAAGTTCTTCATCTCATTCTCCCACACGCCCTATTCGGGCTGTTTCGTCCTGACCCGAACGACTTGGCCGTCAAACAACTCCACGGCCCGGCGCACCAGGGGATGACCCCGTAGCGCCTCCTGATCAGATGGCGCCATCTGCTGCTCCGGGGCGGCTATCTGCCGGGGCTCGCGCGGCGCGCGGCGCGCCTCGCTCGATCGCGGAGGCTGACGCAACTCGCTCTGGCCTGTGGTGAGCCCGGCCGAACCGCCCACCACAGGCGGATTGTCTGGCCTGCTGAATCGAAACTCAACCGTCAGGGGCCGCTCAAAGGCTTCGGTCGCGGCCGCAGCGACGAGGCGCCGGTTTTCAAGGTCGTTCAGCGTTGATCGCGCAAAGGGCGTCCCGTTTTCGAGCATCACAATGAGCCTGTCTCCCTCAAGCGCCACTCCTTTGGCCTCGGCGAGCAACGCGGTAAGCGACCGCTTCTTCCGTTCCAGCAGTCGCGTGATGCGGGCCCAGCCTTCCTGAGGACCCTGAGCGCTGTCGGCAGGAGGGAGGGGCGCAGCTTCAACCTGGGGGCGGGGGGCAAGGGGCGGGGGAGCGAGGGGAGCGGCGATCAGGGGGAGCGGCGCGAGCCCCGTGGCGGTTGTCCGCCCGGCCAGCAATTTTTCCTCCAGGGCGGACAGGCGATCCAGGAGCGTCTCAAGGGTTTGGAGTGACCGGGCCTCTGTCGCCTCGACCAGCGCCATCTCCAGGACAAACCGCGGATGCGGAGCGCGCCGCATCTCGAACTCGGCCCGGCTCAGGACCTGAAAGATCGTTTCAAGGTCTGCAAGCGTCAGGGCTGCCGCCTGTGAGCGAACCGTTTCCGGCGGCACGCGGCTTAACTGCAGCAGTGGGGTGGGGTCTTTGCTTACTTTTGAGATCATCAGATCGCGCAGGTGGGCCAGCAGTTCCTGGCAGAACCGCTGAAGGTCGTCCCCCCGGGCGCTGAGCGACTCAACGACCGCCAGGGCGAGTCCGCCGTCACGCTCGATGATCGCCTGGGTCGTCTGCGCCAGCAGCTCCCCCTCCACCAGCCCCAACACGACTGCGACGTCCTCCTCGCTCACCTCGTTCCCGCTATAGGCGATGACCTGATCCAGCAGGCTTTGGGCGTCTCTGAGGCTCCCCTCTGCGGCGCGGGCAATCGCCTTCATGGCGCCGTCTGACACGGTCGCCTCTTCCTCACAGGCGATCTGCTGAAGCCGCGGGAGAATCTCTTCCTGTCCCAGCCGCCGAAAGTCATGACGTTGGCAACGCGAGAGAATGGTCGGTGGGATCTTGTGCGCGTGGGTCGTCGCCAGAATGAAGATCACCCCGGGTGGCGGCTCTTCGAGCGTCTTCAGCAACGCATTGAAGGCCGGCTCGGTCAGCATATGGACTTCATCGATAATGATCACCTTGTGCTTATCGCGCGAGGGGGCATACCGCACGATCTCGCGCAGCTCCCGGACCTCGTCGATCCCGCGATTGGAGGCGCCGTCGATCTCCAGGCAGTCGACTGAGCGGCCCGCCGCAATCGCGTTGCAACTCGCGCACTCGCTGCACGGGTCGGGTGTGCGGCCCCGCTCGCAGTTGACGGCCTTCGCCAGGATGCGGGCGGTCGTCGTCTTCCCGACCCCGCGCGGACCCGTAAAGAGCAGGGCGTGGGCGATGCGATCTTTGGCGATCGCGTTCTTCAGGGTCTGGGTGACCGCTCGCTGGCCCACCACCTCATCGAAGTTCCGGGGTCGCCATCGCCTGGCGAGAACGAGGTACGACATCTGAAATCCAGGGTATAGGGTTTAGGGTATATAGGGTGTAGGGGGGGAGGGCCTGCTAGACCCTAAACCCTCCCCCCCTACACCCTGTCTTAATTGGCCGTGCACCCGCCGTCGATCGCGGCTACCGGGCTGCACCAGTGACCGAGGTTCCGGCCGGGTTTCCCCGCGGCACAGGAGCCTGTTTGTTTACCGCTGCTTCCTTCCGGACCTGGCGGGGTTCACAAACTCTCCTTGCGCGGGACCCAACCATCATCACGCCGATCGCTGGCCATCGCTCGAAGGCTTTAGACCTCGGGCGGGGATTCGATCCCGCTAGAGCGGATTGCGGGTACAGGGCACCGCTAACTCCCCATCTAGCACGGCCAAGTCTTATTCCTGCTTATGGCAACTCAGGCTGCCTCATGTCGGCTTCCATCAACTGCTTGGCGTATTCTGCAATCCCTTGATCGATCGGATACTTCGGAACATATCCGAGCTCCGCGCGCGCACGCGCCACATCAGCCTCGGTGTGCGGTTGATAGAATGGGTACGGGTTATCGAAGTAGTCGGGATCACGATCCGTCCCCAGGGCTTTGTTTAGGAGTGCGATGACCTCATTGAACGAGGTGGGGCGCCCGGAGCCGACATTATACACGCCGCTGTGATTGGTCTCTGCGGCCAGCAGCGTCGCCTCTACCACGTCTTTGACATACACAAAGTCTCGTGCTTGCTCCCCGTGCTTAAAGATCCGCGGTCGCTTGCCCGCTCGAATCTGCTCCGCCAACTGATAGATCATGCTGGCAGCAGCGCCTTTGTGGGATTCGCCCGGCCCGTACACGTTGAAATACCGAAGCCCGACGACCCTCCATTCGCGTGAGGTGTCAGCGTAACGCCGAGCCAGATTCTCCAGGAGCGCCTTCGAAAAGCCGTACACATTGGCAGGGCGGGCAGCCTGGTCTTCTCGCATCCGGCCCGAGTGGCAGACACCGTAAGTAGCGGCCGACGAGGCATAGACAAGAGGTGTCTGGGAGAGGCGCGCAAACTCCGCCACCCGCCGAAAGCCCTCCACGTTACTCCAGATCATCTGCCGCGCATCGGTGACGGTTGTATCGGTGATGGAAGCCAGGTGGAATACCACCCGAAATTCACCCGGCTGAAACCGGCCGAGGAGGTCTAACGACGCGAGGTCCTGGGCTACCAGGTCGCCTCGAAATCCAATCAGATTACTGAACTCGCCGGAGCGGAAATCATCGACAATGGTGACCCGAATATCCGGGTATCGCCGCTCCAGTTCCAGAGCCAGATTCGACCCGATAAAACCCGCGCCACCAGTGATCAGAGCGCTTTCCATCTTTACACACCTAACCCCCAACCCCTAAATCCCATACCCTGGTTTTTGATGGCGGAGAGGCCGGGATTCGAACCCGGGGCAGAGTTTCCCCTGCTCACGCTTTCCAGGCGTGCCAGTTAAACCGCTCCTGCACCTCTCCACAAAACTTCAGGGTTTAGGGTATAGGGGGTAGGGTGGAGGGGGAACAGCTACGCTCTGATCTCCGCCTTTGACCCTGAACCCTATGCCCTTCACCCTATACCCTGTTTTTCAATGGCGGAGAGGGGGGGATTCGAACCCCCGGAGCAGTTACCCGCTCAGCGGTTTTCGAGACCGCCCGATTCAACCACTCTCGCACCTCTCCACGACAAACAGCGCACAGCCATCAGCCGTTAGCTTTCAGCTTTAGCTGAGGGCTGACAGATGACAGCGTTCTGCCTATACCCTGCTGTTCTTCGCCCGTTTGGCGCGCCGGAGGACGCGCACATCCGCACGATCCTGGGCTCTGCCGGCTGCTTCTTTGGCCTGGATCAAATCGTCAAGCCCAAGATAGTAGGTCTTGACAGATCCAAAAATGGCCTCTGTCTTTCTCTTCCATGCCGCACCGAAGCTTCGGCACCCCGGTATCTGCGAGGCCAAGTCTATTCGAACCGGCGCAACCCCCAACTGGATAATCCACCGCGGGTCCGTCAAATCTGCGACCCCGTAACCCAGATCGACGTCTCCAAAGAAGTCTCGTAGCGCGTCGAGAGCCCTCTGGGCGTTCGCCGCAGTGGGGTCCAGCAGGATATCAAGATCCTTCGTGGCGCGCGGACGGGCGTGGAACGCGACCGCGTAGGCGCCGATCACCAGATACCGGACTCCATGGGCGTTCAATGCGGCGATGAACTCTTCGTAGTCTTGGAACGGCATTGCGCCCCCGCGTTTGCAGACACGCTGTCAACGCCTCAGCGACGGCCTCCACACGCTCCTCTGGGGTGAGCTCTTCGTACCAGAAGCGAAAGTCTTCTTTCTCTGCTTCTCTCCACGGGACCTTCGCAATCGTCCAGATTCTGCCCTGGCCGTCGATAACCTGTCTGCGTTCGGTCATGCCCATACCCTCATACCCTACACCCTATACCCTGCTTTTAAATTGGCGGAGAGGCCGGGATTCGAACCCGGGCTGCACCTTTCGGCGCAGACTCGCTTAGCAGGCGAGCACCTTCGGCCACTCGGTCACCTCTCCGCATAACGACAGGGGTTAGGGGATGGGGGGGTAGGGTGCAGGAACCCATCCACCATCACTTCACACTCTAACCCCTAATCTCTAATCCCTATCCCCCGCTCTTTTGTGGCGGAGGGGGTAGGATTCGAACCCACGAGGCTTTCGCCTAACGGTTTTCAAGACCGCCGCCTTCAACCACTCGGCCACCCCTCCGTGAAAAACAGGGTATAGGGATCTGGGGTTGGGGGCAAGGCAAATTCTCGACCCTCGAATACTATTCCCTGGCCCCTTATCCCCTAACCCCTGTTCTTACTGATCAGTTCAAGGCCATCCATGTACGGCCTGAGCGCCTCCGGAACCGTGACGGTGCCGTCGGCTTCCTGGAAGTTCTCTAGGATCGCCAGCCAGGTCCGCCCCACCGCGACCCCTGACCCGTTCAACGTGTGCACATACTGCGGTGCCGCCTTGGGCGAGGGCCGGTAGCGGATATTGGCCCGCCTCGCCTGAAACGTCTCACAGTTGCTGATCGACGAGACCTCCCGATATGCCTCCTGGCTCGGGATCCAGAGCTCGATATCATAGGTCTTTGCGGCCGCAAACCCCAAGTCGACCGTGCAGAGCGCCACCACCCGATAAGGCAGGTCCAGCCGCTGCAGGACCGTCTCCGCGTGCCGCGTCATCTCTTCCAGCGCGTCATAGGAGCGCTCGGGCTCTGCGAACTTCACCAGCTCCACCTTGTTGAACTGGTGCTGCCGCATGAGGCCCCGCGTATCTTTGCCGTAGGAGCCCGCCTCCCGCCGAAAGCAGGGGGTATAGGCGACGTAAGAAAGAGGCAGCGTTCCGGGCGGCAGGATCTCCTCGCGGTGAAGGTTGGTCACCGGGACCTCTGCCGTCGGGATCATGTAGAGCCCCTCGTCCTTGGTCTTGAAAAGCTCCTCGCCAAACTTGGGGAGCTGACCCGTCCCGCGCATGGCGTCGGCGTTCACCAGTAATGGCGGGAGGACCTCCGTGTAGCCGTGCTCCTTCCCATGCAGGTCAAGCATGAAGCCGACCAGCGCGCGCTCCAGCCTGGCCCCAACCCCCTTGAGGACGGCAAAGCGCGATTGTGCGATCGCGGCCGCTCGCTCGAAGTCCAGGATCCCCAGTGCCTCTCCGAGCTCCCAGTGAGATTTCGGCGCGAAGTGAAACTGACGCGGGACACCCCATCGCCTGACTTCAACATTATCCTCGGCAGATTTTCCGATCGGGACGGAAGCATGCGGCAGATTAGGGAGAAACAGCGCGGCTTCCTGTTGGATCTCTTCCTTTTCCTTGAGTTGTTTCTCCAGACCATTGAGAAGCGGCGCCTCTGTGGTGACTCGTGCGACGACGTCGTTTGTGTTTTTACCTTGTCGCTTGAGTTCGGCAACCTCTTTGGACAGCTCGTTGCGCCTCTGCCTGAGCCTTTCCACTTCGGCGAGTATGGCTCGCCGCTCAACGTCGAGCTGAACAAACTCGTCAAAAATTGAGGGCGTAGCGCCTCTTGCTGCAAGTCGCTCGCGCACAATCTCGACGTTGTCACGAACATATTTCAGATCCAGCACGGCCGTCCTTCTGGTCTAAGGTTTCCACCCGGGCACCCGCCGCACCCGCCGCAGTCGCGTAGGCAGAGGGGTCACTATATCACGCCCCCCGACGTCTCTCAAGCCTCGTCGAGCGGATCCGCTTCCCCTCCCGGTTCTGGTAGGGGCTCCGACGCTGCCGGCTCTCCTTCGCCATCTTCGTCGCTCACCAGCCGCGTCACTGCGGCCACGCGATCGCTGGGCGTGAGTCCCTGCAGCCGCACCCCTTGGGTCGCCCTCCCGATGAGGCTGATCTCATCCACTCGCAGCCTCGTAATTCTTCCTTCCTGAGAAATCATCATGATCTGATCGCCGGGCCGCACCAGCATCATCCCAACCCCGGGACCGTTTCTGTCGGTGATCCGGATGTTGATGATCCCCTTGCCGCCCCGACTCTGCAACCGGTACTCTTCGGGGTCGGTCCGCTTGCCGTACCCCCGCTCCGTCACCGTGAGAACTGCCGCGCCCTGCGACACCACCTCGGCCCCAACCACCTCATCGTTCGCTTCCAGCGAGATCCCCTTGACGCCGCGGGCCCCCCGTCCGACAGGCCGGACCTCGTCCTCTTTAAATCGGATCGCCATCCCCCCCTTGGTGCCAAGCAGGATCTCGTCGTCCCCTTTGGTCATCCGGACGGCAATCAACTCGTCCCCCTCATCCAGCGTAAGAGCAATAATGCCCCCGGCCCTTGGGTTGTCGTAGGCGTTGAGCTCGGTCTTCTTGATGATCCCCCGCTTGGTTACCATCAGAAGGTAGCGATCTACCTCAAATTGACGGATCGGGATCATGGTGGTGATTTTCTCCTCGGCCCCCAGTTGCAAGAAGTTGATAAGGGGCTTGCCTTTCGCCGCATGTCCGAGTTGGGGCAGTTCGTGCACCTTGAGCCAATGCACCTTCCCCTGGTTCGTGAAGAGCAGGAGGTAGCTGTGGGTCGTGGCGACGAAGAGGTGCTCCACGTAGTCCTCTTCTTTGGTCGCCATCCCGGTCATCCCCTTGCCTCCTCGGCGCTGGCTCCGATAGACATTGAGGTTGCTCCGCTTGATATAGCCGCTATGAGTAATGGGAATGACCATCTCCTCGTCGGCCAGCATGTCCTCCAGCTCGATCTCCGCCGTCTCTTCGAGGATCTGTGTGCGGCGTGGGTCGGCATACGTCTCCCTCAAGGCCGCCAACTCCTCCTTGATGATCTGGCACACCAGGGCTTCGCTGGCCAGAATGGCGCGGTACCGCTCGATGGCCGCTATGGTCTCGCTGTATTCGTCCTGGATCTTCTGTCGCTCAAGTTGTGTCAGGCGCTGCAGGCGAAGATCGAGGATTGCCTGGGCCTGGATCTGGCTCATCCCGAACTGGTCCATCAACCCAGCGCGGGCGTCGTCCACCGAACGGGACCGGCGGATGAGGGCAATGACCGCGTCCAGATGGTCCAGCGCAGTCCGATACCCCTCCAAGATGTGGGCCCGTTCCTCGGCTTTCCTGAGGTCGAAGCGGGTCCGCCGAATGACGATGGTCTTCCGGTGATCGATGAAGTGCTGGAGCGTCTCCTTCAGCGCCAGCACCTTCGGCTGGTTGTCCACGAGGGCCAGCATAATCACGCCGAAGGTGGATTGCATTGCGGTGTGTTTATAGAGCTGATTGAGGATTGGGGGGGCCATCTCGTCCTTTTTGAGCTCGATGACGATTCGCATCCCCTCCCGATCCGACTCATCCCGCAAGTCTGAGATCCCCTCGATCTTCCGATCTCGAACCAGTTCGGCGATCCGCTCGATCAGCTTCGCCTTGTTCACCTGATACGGTAGCGCCGAGACAATGATACTCTCCCTGCCGCCCCTGCCCTTCTCCACAAACGCCTTCGCGCGCATCCGGACCAGGCCCCGGCCCGTCAGGTAGGCGTCCCGGATCCCGGCCCTGCCATAGATATAGGCGCCCGTTGGAAAGTCCGGCCCGGGCAGCACAGCCATCAGCCGATCCAGTGTCGTGGCCGGGTCCTCAAGCAGCAGCAGCAGAGCATCGACCGTCTCGCCGAGGTTGTGAGGCGGAATGTTGGTGGCCATCCCGACTGCGATTCCCGAGGAGCCGTTGACCAGCAGATTTGGCAGCGCTGCCGGCAGCAGCGTCGGCTCTTCGAGTGTATCGTCGAAGTTTGGCGCCAGATCCACCGTCTCTTTATCGATGTCCCGGAGCATCTCCTGGGCGATCTTCGCCAGCCGGACCTCGGTATACCGCATCGCTGCGGGCGCGTCTCCGTCCACTGAGCCGAAGTTGCCTTGGCCATCGATGAGAGGGTATCGCATCGAAAAGTCCTGGACCAGGCGGACAATCGTATCGTAGACCGCCGTGTCACCGTGGGGATGGTACTTTCCCAGGACCTCGCCCACGACGCGGGCTGCTTTCTTATGGGGGCGGCCCCAGGTAAGTCCCAGCTCTTGCATGGCATAGAGCACCCGGCGATGGACGGGTTTGAGTCCGTCCCGCACGTCAGGGAGGGCCCGGCCGATGATGACGCTCATGGCGTAGTCCAGATACGACCGGCGCATCTCCTCGTGGATGTCCGTGGGTCTGACCTCGCCCACCTGATTTAACGAGATGGGCTGTTGCTCCTCAGGCATTCGTTTCTCCTGTTCCATACAAACGAAAATGGCCCGATTTTCGGGCCTTGGCACAATGCGAGTTCAGGGTTGAGAGTTCATGGTTCATAGTCATGCCCCCCTTCTACTGAAAATCTGGGGTGTCCTCCGTCTATGAACTCTGAACTATGAACTATTCAGTCCTAAATGTCCAGATTGCTGGCCTCTGGGGCGTGTCGCTCGATAAAGAGCCGCCGCGGCTCCACCTGGTCGCCCATCAGGGTGGTAAAGATCTGCTCGGCGGCAACTGCGTCCTCGACCCTCACCCGGAGCAGCGTCCGGCTTTCCGGGTTCATCGTCGTCTGCCAAAGCTGCTCCGGGTTCATCTCTCCAAGGCCCTTATACCGCTGGATCGCTAACCCCTTCCTGGCTGCGGCCATACTCTTGTCAAGCAGATCGTTCCAAGACTCCGCGGGGGCAACGCCGCTCTCCGCCACCACCCTGAAGGGGGGGGGCCCAAGTCCGGAGAGCGCAGCGGCGGCAGTCTCCAACTCTCGATATTCCGGGGACCCGACAAGCTCCTGGTCGACAGTGGCCTGGCTTCGCTGCCCCTGCGCGTTGGGCCCAAGACTGAGAATAAGCCGATGTATCTCCCGCTCATCGTCCCACTCCATACGCCCTTCGGCCGGCCCCAGTCGCGCGGCGTGAGCCTGCAGTGAGTCAAGTAGCCTCGCCAGAAGCTGCTGAGTCCTCTCTTCATCCTTCAAAGCCCCACGGACGGCGCCGCCGGCTCGCACTAATGCCGCCACGACGTCGGGGTGTCGCCCTCGGCGTTCCATCGCCCGAAGGCAACTATGCCAGGTCAACAGCTTCCGCAATATGCCGTGGAGGCGCTGTCCGGTCCAGGGCGTCCCGCCGTTGCTGCCTTCTATCTGGAGCGCCTCGGCGGCTGTCTCCAGCAGAAACTCCTCCATCGCACGGTCGTTCTTCAGGTACCGCTCAGCCCTCCCTCTTTTCACCTTGTAGAGGGGTGGCTGCGCGATGTACAGGTGGCCATCATCGACGACCTGGCGAAGGTGCCGAAAGAAGAAGGTCAGCAGTAGGGTCCGGATGTGCTCCCCGTCCACATCGGCATCGGTCATAAGGATAATTCGGTGATAGCGCAGCCGCCCGATGTCGAATTCGGGATCGATGCCCGCCCCCAGCGCCGAGATGAGGACCCGGATCTCCGTTGATGAAAGCATCCTGTCGGCCCGCGCCCGTTCAGTGTTCAAAATCTTTCCCCTCAGCGGCAGGATAGCCTGGAACCGTCGGTCGCGCCCCTGCTTCGCTGAACCGCCGGCCGAATCTCCCTCAACGATGTATAACTCGCAGAGGGCAGGGTTTTTCTCTGAGCAGTCGGCCAGCTTCCCCGGTAAGTCATCACCATCGAGTGGCCCCTTCCGGCGCGCTAATTCCTTTGCCTTGCGGGCCGCCTCGCGCGCGCGGGCCGCTTCGGTCGCCTTCTCAACGATGCGCCGGCCGATCGCCGGGTTCTCTTCCAGATATTCTGCCAGCTTCTCGTTGACAATGGTTTCGACCAGGCCTTTCATGTCGGGGTTGTTCAGGCGGGCCTTGGTTTGTCCCTCAAATTGGGGGTTGGGAAGCTTCACGCTGATGACGGCGGTCAGCCCTTCGCGGATGTCGTCGCCGGTCACCGTTGCCTTCAAGTTCTTGAGCAGGTCGTGCGATGCTGCATAGCTGTTAATCGTTCTGGTTAGGGCCGATCGAAATCCAATCAGGTGCGTGCCGCCATCATGGGTATTAATGTTGTTGGCAAAGGAGAATACCGTCTCGCCGTATCCGTCGTTATACTGGATGGCTACCTCGACAACGGTCGTATCGCGCTGGACTTCGATGTAGATTGGCTTCGGATGGAGCACGACCTTGTTCTCATTGAGCAGCTCAACAAATGACCTGATGCCCCCCGTATAGTAGAACTCCCGCGCCTCGTTGATCCGCTCATCGGCCAGCCGAATACGTAGACCCTTATTGAGAAACGACAGCTCGCGCAGGCGATTGCTGAGGGTATCCAGGCTGAATGTCCGGTCTTCGAAGATCTCGTGGTCGGGAACGAACGTCACGCGGGTTCCGGTCTTCCGGGCCTTGCCGACCTCTTCAAGATCGCCCGTCGGCTTGCCCCGCTCATACTGTTGTAGATATCGCTTGCCGTCACGCCAGATTTCGACCTCGAGCCGCTCTGCGAGCGCATTCACCACGGAGAGGCCGACACCGTGCAAGCCGCCCGACACCTTATAGGCCGAATTGTCAAACTTGCCCCCAGCGTGGAGGGTGGTCATCACCACCTCCAGGGCTGGTCGGCCGGTCTGCTCATGGATATCGACCGGGATGCCGCGCCCGTTGTCCACGATGGTGACGCTGTTGTCGGAATGAACTGTGACCTCCACCTGGTCGCAGTATCCAGCGAGCGCCTCGTCCACGCTGTTGTCTACGACTTCGTACACCAGGTGATGGAGTCCTTCGAACCCGGTGCTGCCGATGTACATCGCGGGACGCTTCCGCACGGCCTCGAGACCCTCGAGGACCCTGATCTGGGCGGCATCGTAGACGTCGATTTGTTCGGCGGCGTCCATATTGAGATCTCTAGGTTCTCTATTCATGCTCCCCTTATTGTCCACTGAACGTTAGATCCTCATCGGCATGATTACACAGGTATATCGCTTGTCATCCTTACCGGCAAATAACGCCGGGCTGAGCGGGTCCTGTAACCGGATCGTCGCCTGCTCCGTCGTAAGCACGCCCAGGAAGTCCAGGATGTATCGTGCGTTGAACCCCACACTCATCTCTTCGTGCTGATACTCGACGTCGAGGTGTTCTCGCGCCTCTCCAAGGTCGAGATTGACACAACTGAGCAGAAGTCTCCCTGGGGTGAGCTTCATTGTGGTGGGAAGGGCGCGCTCACCCAGGATAGTGGAAGTCCGGCGAAGCCCGGCCAGGAACGCCTCACGATTTACCGTGACCTCCTTGGTCGCATTTGCGGGGATGACCTGTTCGTAGTTGGGAAACTGTCCCTCAATGAGGCGCGCATCAATCAAGGTGTCATCGGTCTGGAGAAGGAGGTGATTGTCTGAGATCTCAATTTCGATCTCGCCGGGTTCTTCTCGCAAGAGCTTGAGCGTCTCGGCCGCGGCCTTCCGTGGAATAATCGCATCCATCGGGTTACCGTCTTTTAAAACGTCATCGTCTAAGTTGGTCATGGCAAGGCGATGGCCGTCAGTAGCCACCATCTTGACATCCTTTGGCGTCACACGGAAGAGGATTCCATTCAAGGTGTAGCGAGTCTGGTCAGAGGAAACCGCGAACAGTGTCCGTCGAATCATGTCGCGGAATAGGCGACGATCAAGGACAATCCCCTTCTGTTTAGGTTCGCGCATCGATGGAAAGTCGTCCCTCGATAGACCCTTAATCCTAAATTCTGAGTTTCCACATGTGATGGTCGCTGTGAGTTCCGTATCGACTACGAGGTCTACGGATGTAGCAGGGAGTTCGCGAACAATTTCATACAGCTTTCTGGCTGAAAGCGCAACAGACCCCTCCCTCAAGACCTGCCCCGGCACCCGTTTCCGTACACCGACATCCAAATCCGTTCCAAATACCGACAGATATGAAGAGGTGGATTCGAGAAGGAGATGTGAGAGGATGGGAAGACTTCGCTTGGTTTCTACAACAGCCTGGATCGGCCCGACGCCATTCAACAGATCGTCCCGCAACACCTTGATGTGCATGTACCCCTCACCTCTTCGAAAGTGTTGTATTACTATTCTTTGAATGAACTAAGTAAAAACTTAAAGATCGGAGTAGTAATAGGACCCCTGGAAATGTGGATGAACCACCAAACCCCTAAACCTTCACGCCTTTCAATGGCTGATGCTATGTCAAGTGTTGTGTATAAACGGTACATTCACTGAGGGCGTCAACAGCTATTAACAGACTACCCCCAGGAAATGACAACTTCCTAAATCTACTCACTTACACACACCTTGTCCACACCTGTTGAAAAACTCCTATAGCTTTAAATATCAGTAGTTAGCAAGGATTTCGACTAAACGGAGCAAAAAGAAAGCAATATCAGCCAACCTCGTCGTCCCCGTGCGCTATTTAGGCTTGACAGCAGCGATGCCGCAAGCTATATTGACCCTTGCTTTCATCATGAACGGGGGAATAAACCTTACTGCTCAATAGGAACTCATCATGAAACGGACATACCAACCCAACAAAAGTAAGCGAAAACGAACGCATGGCTTCCTTACTCGAATGAGCACCCCAAACGGCCGAAAGGTCATCAAGCGAAGAAGGGCAAAGGGGCGAAAAAGACTCACCGTGTAATGTTGCCCCACGCTTCCGCTAGGCGCCGCCAACCCAATCATTCTCAAGCTCAAGAGATCGATCGGAGAGATGCGACAACCGGAATCGGGCCGTGCAGCCCGGCCAAGAAGGGCTTTAAATACAAATTATTTTACTCTGTATGCAAGGTTTCCGTCAACTAAAAAACAAGAGCTCAGGCTGGCTTTTGGAACACGTGCGGGCACTGCAACTGTTCGGAATAAAGCTAAACGCTTGGCGCGTGAGACATTTCGGCTCAACCGCCATCAGCTTCCCCAAGGCATTGAAATTGTGATTACCGCGAAGAAGGGCATTGGTGCGCTTAGCCGACGCGATATGAGAGGTCAGATCTTTGACCTTTTTGAGCGCGCACGCAGACTCTCGCCTTCCAGTTCCTCTGAAGCGGGTCGGCCAGATGACATCAGCGAACATCGCTAGAGGTATTCTGCTGGCGTACAAGACCATTGTGTCGCCGCTTCTTCCGCCGGCTTGCAGGTTTTACCCTTCTTGTGCCGATTATGCCCATGAGGCGATAGGCAGGTACGGATTGGCGCGAGGCCTGCTTCTCGCCGTACATCGTCTCGCCCGATGTCACCCGTGGTGCCAGGGTGGATACGACCCGGTGAAATAAGGGGCCACCTTTTCGGGCGCTTAGCCTCCGGAATAGGAGTTACATGTCGACACAAGTGCGGGCACTGTTGGCGGTCGCTCTTGCGACCCTGATTCTTTTTGGTGGACAGTACCTCCTGCCCCGCCGCCCCGAGGAGACGCCGGATCCGTCGAAAAAGGAGGCCGTCCCCGCAGCGGCAAAACCCGCCGCGTCCCCATCGAGCGACGGCTCTTCTCTCTCGGGTCGGCTTCAGGAGCGGGAGACCTCGCCCAGGGCGCCGGAGCGGGAAGTGATCGTGGAGACGGGTGTCGTGAAGGCCATTTTGACGTCGCGGGGCGGGGCGTTGAAGAGTTGGCAGCTCAAACCGTATTCGGTTGCTGATGGGCAGGGGGTGGACCTCGTCGCGCTCCAACCAGAAGACCTGACGGGCCCGCTTACGGTATCAAGCGGGAGTGCGGAACAACCGGCGCCACTGGACTTCGACATCGACAAAGCGCAACTCAACCTTCGCGGGTCGTCCGAGACCGGGTCGATTCTCTTGTCTTCGCGGGGAAACGGCCCGCTCCAGCTCTCGAAGCGCTTGACATTCAAGGGCAACAGCTACCGGGCTGAGGTTGAGCTCTCCTGGAAAAACGCCGGCAAGGAGCCGATGACTATCGCGCCGGAACTCGCGTGGGGCCCAGGGTTCTACAGTGGTCGCGACGACAGGCGCACGCGGCCGTTGCCGCCCACCAGTTGGGTAGACGGGCATCGCGTGACGGACGACCTTGGAGGCCTCCAGGGCATCGCCACCCATAAGGGGCAAGTGTCGTGGACGGCCCTTCAGAATCTCTATTTTGCCGCAGCGCTCTTGTCCGGGGACAAAGGGAGCGTGGCGACAGTGCGCAAAGGGCCACAAGAGCGGCCGATTATTTCTCTCGCCACCCCCGCCCAGAGCCTTCAGCCGGGTGAGGAGCTGACCCAGCGCTTCGCTCTCTATGGTGGGCCGAAGGATATCGACCAACTGAAGGCCGCCGGGTCGGATCTGACCAACATCGTGGACCTTGGGTGGTTCGATACTCTCGCCCGTCCGGCGCTGCACCTCCTGCGCTTCCTGCATCGTCTCAGCGGTAACTACGGCGTCGCCATTATCCTGGTCAGCCTGCTGCAGAAGGTCGCCCTCCATCCTCTTACCGCGAAAAGCCTCCGGTCGATGCAAGCCATGAAATCCCTGCAACCAAAGATTGCCGCCATCACAGAGCGCCTCAAAAACAATCCGCAGAAGAAGCAGCAAGAGGTCATGGCGCTGTACAGGAAGCACGGGGTCAACCCGTTGGGTGGCTGCTTGCCTATGCTCGTTCAAATCCCGATTTTCGTCGCTCTGTACAACGCCCTCTCGAGCTCAGTGGAGATGTGGCAGGCCCATTTCCTCTGGATCAAGGACCTCTCTCAACCCGATGCGCTCTTCACGATTAATCTGTGGGGCTTACAGAACTATCCTTTTAACCTTTTGGCCATTTTCATGGGCGGCAGCATGTTCCTGCAGCAAAAAATGTCCCCCAGTGTGGGTGATCCGCAGCAAGCACAGATCATGCTGTACATGATGCCTGTCATGTTCATCGTCATGTTTTGGACCTTCCCCTCAGGGCTTGTGCTGTATTGGCTTGTGAACAACGTTCTCCAGGTGGGTCAGCAACACTGGCTGCAGAAGCAAGGGAAGCTCACGCTCCGTGGACCGGAGGCGGCCTAACGGCGGGGGTGCCTTGCCAGAGCAGGCGGCCCAACAGAGCGTTGCTTGCCGCAGTGAGTTGTTGCGCCGCGGGCTCGACCACATCGGGCTTCGGTTGACGCCGGTACAGCACGAGGCGCTCAGCGTATACTTGTCGGAGCTGCGACGCTGGGCCGCGCACGTAAACCTGACCGGGTTACGGTCTGAAGAAGCGATCATCCGCGAGGGGTTCCTTCGCTCCTTCGCCTACAGGGCGGCCTTCGAGCCCACACCGTTGATGAAAGCCGTCGACGTTGGATCGGGCGCGGGATTCCCCGGGTTGGTCCTCAAGATAGGCTACCCCGACATCGACATGCTGCTGCTCGAACCCAGGCGCAGGCGAGCCACTTTTCTGCGTTCCATCATACGGCGACTGGAGCTTACCGGAATTCGCTGCATCCAGGCGAGGGTCGAGGAGCTGCACGGAAGCGCCGAGCATCAGGGCGGCTACGACGTCGCCTTCGCGCGGGCAGTGGGACCGGTTCCGGATGTGGCGCGCAGGGTGGAGCCGCTTCTGAAGCCTGGTGGGCGGTTGATCTTGCAGATGGGCCAAAGGACGCGCGGCTTGCTTCCGCTCGCGCGCCCGCTGCTTCGCGTATTAGGAATGAGGACGCAACTCCTTGAGGTCCCGGCCCCCGATGTGGGGTATTCGCCAACCCACCTGCTCATCCTGGATAAATTGCCCCTTCTCGCCTCATAATGTTTCACGTGAAACTCCTCCCAATCCGTCGCTTTATTCCTGCCGCCGGCTGTGGTACTCTTTCCGATTAAGTGCAGGGCTCTTCCAGGAATCACGTGGATATGGCGGGAGCCTGAACAGCGCTTCAAGGGGCGGGAGAGTGATGGCTGTCTACCATATCCAGGAACCCATCGAAATATCGTTCACTCACACAAGAGCCGGAAGGGCCAAGTTTAATAGGGAGGGCAGCAATGCGTATCATCGCCATTGCGAACCAAAAGGGTGGGGTCGGCAAGACGACAACGGCCGTGAATCTGGCCGCCTCTCTCGCGGCGGAGGAGCAGCGGACGCTCCTCCTCGACATCGACCCGCAGGGCAATGCCACGAGCGCATTAGGGGTCGCACGCGAGGCCACGCCGGCCGCCTATGACCTGCTCATGGGTGGGGCAAAGGTCGCTGAAGTGGTGCGGCCGACCCCGGCCCCAGGGCTGGACCTGGTTCCGGCTGGAGACCGCCTCATCGGGGCGGAGGTAGAGCTGGCCTTAAGCCCGCATCGTGAAGCTCGCCTGAAGGATGCGCTAAGCATCGGAGTGGAAGAGTATGCCTACGTGTTGATCGACTGCCCGCCTTCCCTTGGCCTGCTGACGGTTAACGCCTTGGCAGCCGCCCACTCAGTTCTGATTCCGCTTCAATGCGAATACTACGCCCTGGAAGGATTGGCCAGGATTATGGAGGCCATCACCCTCTGTCGGATGAGCCTCAACCCGGGCCTTCAGGTCGAAGGGATCGTCCTGACTATGTATGACATGAGGCTGAATATTTGCGAGCAGGTGGAGCAGGAGGTGCGGCGCCACTTTCCGCACGCAGTCCTGAGAACGGTGATTCCCCGAAACGTGCGACTGAGCGAGGCGCCCAGCTTCGGGAAACCGGTTCTTCTCTACGACAGCCGCTCGTCCGGGGCGGAGAGCTACCTTCGCTTAGCCAAGGAGATTATCGATGGTGCAACGCAAAGCCCTCGGTAGGGGGTTGGAGGCACTGATCCCCGGAGCCGATTCCTCCGGGGTCATGCAGGTCCGGATAGAGGAGATCGCCCCCGGCACATCTCAGCCACGCCACGCCATGAACGACTCCAAGCTCAACGAGTTGGCGGCCTCTATTAGGGCCCATGGGGTACTCTTGCCCATCCTCCTTCGTCGAGAAGGGGGTCGGTTTGAGGTGGTAGCCGGGGAGCGGCGCCTGAGAGCTGCACGGATGGCAGGACTCGACACAGTCCCGGCCCTGGTAAAAGAGCTGTCCAGTAGCCAGGCGCTGGAGGTCGCGTTGGTAGAGAACCTGCAGCGGGAGGACCTGAACCCGATCGAGTCGGCTGAGGCGTACTTAAGGCTTCAGGATGAGTTTGGGCTGACCCAGGAAGAGGTGGCCCGGCGTGTGGGTCGCGATCGCTCCTCGGTGGCCAACGCGTTGCGGCTCCTCAAGCTTCCAAAGCAGATCCAGGCCGACCTCGTTGAAGGCGCCTTGTCCGAAGGACACGCTCGGGCTCTGCTGGGGCTGGAGCGGGGGACCGACCAGATCAAAGCGCGCAATGAGGCGATCCGCAGAGGCCTGTCCGTTCGCGCCACCGAAGCGCTAGTCCGGCGGCTGAAACAGGCCGGCAGTCGGGAGCGTCGCCCGGCAGTAAGCGAACCGACGTTCCGGGCAGCCGAGGATGCCCTTCGGCAGGCGCTCGGGACCAAGGTTCGGATCTGCAGAAAAGGGGTGGGAGGGACGGTCGAGGTAGAGTTCTACTCGATGGAGGACCTCGAGAGGATCTACGAGCGCATCTGCGGGCGCGACTGAGTACTTGGTGTTGCACGTGAAACATTACAGGAGCGGGTTTGCATAACCGGGTGCTGAGGGCGCTGGTCTTCCCATTGGAAGATCGGGAATGGCTGTCGAAGATCGTGGTTGGCGGCAGCGTTGGACTGCTCTTGGAGGCCCTCTTTGTGACCCTTGGTTTCCTGCTTACCCGGGAATTCGCCATCGCGGGGTCCTTGCTGGCGCAAGCGACCAACTTCCCCGCGCTCGGCTTTGTGGTGCTGGTTTTTCAAGGCGCCCTGAAAGTTCCCCAAGCAGACTCGATGCCGTCGTGGAGGCAGTGGTCGGCCTTGTGTCTGAAGGGGTTGCTGCTGTTTATGCTCGGCATGGCTTACGAGGTCATTCCCCTTCTATTCATCGTCTCCGGCTTCGGCCTTTTGGCCCGAGGGGGTGTAGCGCTGGGTCTCGGCCTCGTCCTGATGCTGCTCGGAATGCTCGCCGGGATTACAGCCGGATTCTTTCTCCCGATGGGTATTGCGTGCTACCTTGAGGAGCGCCGGCTGGAAGCGGTCCTTCACCCGGTGGCGGTCTGGCTTAAGATCCGAAAAGTACTTGCCGAGTATGCGGCAGCGTACCTGCTGAGTATCGGCTCACTTATTGGGGCAGGCCTCATCGGAACCATCCCGGTTCTGGGAGCCCTGCTGTGGCCCTATCTGACGTTCTATCTCCTGGTGGTAGGTGCCCGCCTTTTTGGAGAGATCTGCTCGGTTGCTGGATGAGGGGCGCCCCCCTCCGCTGATGGCAGTCACAACTCTCGGCGTCTTAACGACAGCAGCAGAAGGCTCGGCCTTGAAGACAACATGAGTATCTATTGTGACTATAACGCCACTACCCCGATGCGTCCGGAAGTATTGGACGCGATGAGGCCATACTTCGATTCGCGCTTTGGCAATGCCAGTTCGAGCCATAGCCGGGGCAGAGAGGCCAAACTGGCCCTGGAAGAGGCGCGTGAAGCGATTGCGTCAGCGCTTGGGGCGCGGGAGAAAAAGAGCGTGATCTTTGTGTCTGGGGGAACGGAGGCGAACAACCTGGCCGTCAAGGGCGCGGCCTGGGCCGCCCGGGAACGGGGCCGCCACATCGTGACCTCGGCGGTGGAGCACCGGGCCGTCATCAGCGCCTGCCGGGCCCTGGGGGCGGAGGGGTTCGAGGTCACCTGTCTGGCGGTCGACGCAGAGGGGCTGATCGATCCGGAGACGGTCAAGCGAACCGTTCGGACCGACACCACGGTCATCTCCTTGATGCATGCCAACAACGAGACCGGAGTCATCTTTCCGATTGCTGAAATCGGGCAGCTTGCGCGGGAACGCGGTATCGTCTTTCACTCAGACGCCGTCCAGACGTTTGGCCGTCTTCCGGTCGATGTCGAAGCCCAAGGAGTCGAGCTGCTTACCATTTCAGGACACAAGATCTACGGGCCGAAAGGGATCGGGGTCCTGTATGTCCGTCCGGGAACAAAGCTCGTCCCTCAAATACATGGGGGGGAGCAGGAGCATGGCGTCCGGGCCGGGACAGAGAATGTGGCGGCGGCCGTCGGCATGGCCTGTGCGGCAAGGCTCGCACTCGAATCGATGCAGATCGAGCGCCACCGTCTGAAGATGCTCAGGGATCGCCTTGAGGCGGGTATTCTCGGCCGGATCACGGGGACGCGGCGGAATGGCGACCGGGATCAGCGACTGTCTAACACCTCGAACATCTCATTTCAAGGGGTTCGGGCAGATTCATTGCTGGTTGCGCTGGATCTCGAGGGGGTTGAAGTCTCCGCGGGCGCCGCCTGCGCCTCCGGCGCGCTTGAGTCGTCGCACGTCCTGCGGGCAATGGGCCGAAGGTCTGAGATTGATGGCGGCGGGATTCGGTTTTCGCTGGGCGCCGGGACGACGGAAGCAGAGATCGACCGCATCCTGGAGCTCTTGCCGCCACTGGTTGAGCGGGTCCGTGCTGCGAAAGTAGAGGGTATAGGGGGTAGGGTGTAGGGTAGAGCCTGCCCTACAAATCTCCGTTCCCCCTTCGACAAGCTCATGGCGAATGGTATGCTATTGAAAACATTGATCTTTTTCGTTTGTGCTGAGCCCGTCGAAGCGCGAGTAAGGGTGTACAGAATAGGCCTGGTGAAGGCATAAAAGACAAGAGCAAAATCCGTGAATCGTAAGCCGAGAGTCGTTGTGGCGATGAGCGGCGGGGTCGACAGCGCTGTCGCCGCCGCCCTGCTCCAAGAGCAAGGGTATGAGGTTATCGGGATCAGCCTGAAGCTGTTGTCTGAGGGGACAGGGAACGGCTCGGAGCGGGCCGATCGCTGTTGCTCTGTCAAGGATGCCGAGGATGCGAGGCTCGTAGCCGCGCAACTCGGGATCCCCTATTACGTACTGAATTATGAGTCGCAGTTCCATCGCGAGATCATCCAGGCGTTTACGGCAGGCTATATAGGGGGCCTGACGCCCAATCCCTGCGTGCGCTGTAATGAGCTGGTGAAGTTTGGATTTCTGCTCCGGCAGGCGGTGGGACTAGGGGCCGAGCACCTGGCGACGGGACATTATGCGCGAGTCGAGCAGGACCGTAAGAGCGTTCGCTTCGTGCTGCGTCGTGGGAGCGATTATGAGAGGGACCAAAGCTATTTCCTGTACAGCCTGACCCAGGAGCAGCTCGCTAGAATCTGCTTTCCCGTCGGTCATATGACTAAGGACCAGGTTCGAGAACGGGCTGCAGCCTACGGTCTACGGATCGCCGCCAAGGCCGACAGTCAGGATCTCTGCTTTGTTGGCCACGATTACCGGACCTTCCTCCAGGGGCGGTGTGGAGACCGTCTGAAGCCGGGCCCGATTACAGATCGTGCCGGTCGGATCCTCGGGCAACACAAGGGCGTGGCGCTCTATACCGTAGGTCAGCGTAGCGGTCTGGGGTTGGCTGGCGGCCCTTTTTACGTAATCCGGCTTGACTCGAGAACCAACGCGGTCATCGTGGGCAAGCGGGATGAATTGCTGCAACATGAATTCGTGGCCGACCAGCTTAACCTTATAGCGTGGGACCGCTTGAATGGGGAGCGGCCTGTCCTGACGAAGGTTCGCTCCCGCCAAGCTGCGATGCCGGCGACAGTGTTCCCTCTCGGCGATGGTCGGATACGGGTCCGATGGCAAGAGGCCCAGCCCGCCCCCGCCCCGGGCCAGGCGGCCGTATTCTATGATGCGGCGGAGCCCGACCTGCTCGTGGGCGGCGCCACCGTTGCGGCAGACCAACGGCCTCAATAAGCGAGCGGCGAATGCGGAAACAGATCGCGATTGGGCAATTACGAATCGGGATGTATGTTACCAGGCTCGATAGGCCGTGGACAAAAACCCCTTTTTGGCGCCACAAGATGCGAATCGAGAGTTCCGAGCACATCGAGGCATTGCGCGCCTGTGGCGTACAATTTGTAGAGATCGATACGGAGAAGGGGCTGGACCTTGCTCCTCAGAGCAGCGTTCGCACAACCACTCCTTCTGCGACTCCTACGACAGAGCACTCATTCTTACATCCGCCCCAGCCCCGGGGAGTCTCATTCGAAGAAGAGATGAGCAGTGCTAAAGAGGTGTATGGCCAGGCTAAAGTGGTAGTGGCCCAAGCCATGAGCGCCGCACGGCAAGATCGAGCGCTCGATGTCGAGGCGGTTAGCCAGGTGTCGGAGAGGATGGTGGAGAGCGTCCTCCGCAATAAGGATGCGCTTTGCAGCCTTTCGCGCCTCAAGAGCTTCGATGAGTACACCTTCTTCCACTCGGTTAATGTTGCTATTCTGGCTCTTGCGATGGGCCTGCATCACGAGATGTCCCGCGACGCCCTTTCCAGGCTCGGCTTGGGGGCATTACTCCACGATATCGGAAAGATGAGGGTTCCCGTGGACCTCTTAAACGCGCCTAGGCGGCTGGAGGAGGGTGAACGAGAGATTCTGAAGCAGCATGTCATGCGTGGCGCGGAGTACTTGTCGCAACATGCCGCCCTGTCGGAGGAGGTCTTCTGGCCCCTGCTGGAGCATCACGAGCGGCTGGATGGGACCGGCTACCCCGCCGGTCGGAAACGGAAAGATTTGAGTCAGTCCGGTCTGATCACAGGCGTAGCAGACATTTACGATGCCATCACCTCTGATCGTGTATACCACAAAGGGATACCCCCATTTCAGGCCATGCGAGAGCTGCATGGGCTGGCGCTTGACGGGCACCTCGATCTTCACGTGGTGAGAGGGCTCACTCAGTGCGTCGGCCTGTACCCCGTTGGAAGTTATGTGAGACTTTCGACAAGAGAAATCGGCGTGGTAAGTCGGCTGAACCACGCCGAACCCTTACTACCGACATTGCTCTTGGTCAGCAATGGGGGTGTCCCGTATCGACCACCGAAGCCCTTCGATCTCGCCCAGCAGCCCACACAACCCTTGTGCTATATTGTGACTCCGGTAGACCCACATCAGCTCGGCATTGACCCCAACCACGTATTGGGCGACCTGTCCGCATGATCTATAGTCCGCCTGGGTTGAAGCCTATTGAGAACTCCACGCATTTCATGACTATTCATCCGGGGAGAAAGTGGATCGACATATCGGCGGGCGAGGCGGTTCGCGTCGTTCAGGAATACAGCCGTCTCGAGGCCACACTAGCGGCTCATCGCTCCCAAGTGGCCAAAAAAGGCTTGACAAATCTCAATCAGTAGGGCAAGCTTGAGCGCGTTTTCACGATCTTTAGAGCTGCCAGGTCCGACTCAAGGGATCCGGCAGCGCTTTTTTGCCGGTGGTATGAACGAGCGGGAGCAGTTCGTCCGAGGTACGCTGGTTGGCGCGCTTGGCCTCGTCGCGGCCGGGCTCGTCGGTTTTGGGCTGTTCGGGAAGTGGGATTGGGCCTTGGGCCTTGCCACCGGCGCGCTCGTCAGCCTGTTCAGCTTCAGACTCATTGTCCAAACCGTGGTCCGTCTCACCGAGCGCCAGGCGCCTCGGTCGCGTGGTCAACAGTACTGGTGGGTCCGATCTATTCTTAGGCTCTTCGGAGTCGCCGTCATCGTCTTCTTCGTGATCGTTTACCTGCCTGTGAATCTGATCGGGATGGCGCTCGGCCTGCTGGCGGTTCAACTTGGGATGGGCGGATATTTCGTCGTTCGTTCGTCGTTTTTGCACAGTAGCAATACCGGATTGGAGGATCAGAAGCCATGACGAAGGATCGCATCCGGCTTATCGCGGTGACGGCCTGCTTTTTCCTTGGGTTGGCGCTTCTCGTGGCCTTCCCTGCATGGGCCGCCGAGGAAGCCCATGGGGGAGAGCAGCCCGGGATCATCAACCTGAATAAGACATTGATCCTTCAGGTTGTGAACTTTCTCATTTTGATTGCCGTGCTGTACAAGTTCCTGTTCAAGCCGCTCACCCAGTTTCTCGCGACGCGGGCCGATGGCATCAAGCGTTCCCTGGAGGAGGCGAAGGCAGCCAGAGAGGCCGCGGCCCAGACCCAGAAGGAGTACGAAGCACAGATTCTCGCGACCCGGCGGGAGGCCGCCGCCATGCGGGAGTCGGCGATCCGTGAGGTCGAGGAGGAGCGGCAGCGACTGCTCAAGGTCTCGCGTGAGGAGGCCGCCCGTCTCGTGACCGAGGCCAAGGCGCAGATCGAGCAGGAGGTCAAAAGGGCGAAGGCCGAGCTTCGCGCGGAGGTAGTCGATCTCTCGCTTGGGGTCGCGGAGCGCGTCATCGCCCGCAGTCTTACCACCGATGATCATCGCCGTCTGGCGGAGCAGGTGGTGGCCGAGATTGGGAGCGGACGGTGAGAGCCAGCGGTCTCGCCAGAAGGTACGCCAAGGCGCTGGCAGACGTTGCGGCCGAGCAGCAACTGCTGGAGACGGTCGGATCTGACCTTCGCGCGGTTGTAGAGACGATGAAACGAACTCGCGAGGTGGCGACCTTCTTTGCGAGTCCCGCCATCCCACTGAGCGATAAACGGCGCATCCTGCACACGATTGCGGAAGGGGTGGGGGTGAAGCCGCTTACCGCCAAATTTCTGAATCTGATCCTGGAGAAACGGCGGCTCCCGCACCTCGGAGAGATTGCCCTCGCCTATGAGGAACTGACCGATGAGCGGCTGGGTCGCGGAAAAGCCACAGTGACCTCAGCGATCCCGCTGTCCGAGCCGATCATTCACGGGCTCCAGGAGCGCCTCCGGATGGCGACGGGAAAAGAGATCTATCTGGAGGCTCGAGTCGACCCCTCCATCGTGGGCGGGTTTGTTGCGCAAATTGGCAGCACCATCTACGATGGGTCCGTCAGGACACAACTGAAAAAGGTGCGCGAACACCTGCTGAAGAGCGAGTATCGCTGACACTGAAAGGGTAGCGGAATGGCGCAGATCAAAGCGGAAGAGATCACCGAAATTATCAAGCAGCAACTGGCCGGGTACGAGGCGCTCGTTGATGTCGCGGAGGTCGGCACCGTCATCGAGGCGGGCGACGGGATTGCTCGCATCTACGGCCTGGAAAAGGCCATGGCCGGCGAACTCCTGGAGTTTCCGCACGACGTCTTCGGCATGGTGCTGAACCTTGAGGAGGACAACGTCGGCGCGGTCCTGTTGGGCGAGGCGGAAGCGATCAAAGAGGGTGATCTGGTCAAGCGGACGGGCCGGATCGCCTCGGTGCCGGTGGGCGAGGCGCTGGTGGGGAGGGTGGTGAACGCTCTGGGCCTGCCGATCGACGGCAAGGGACCGATCGACGCCAAAGAGCTTCGGCCCATTGAGCGGTTGGCCCCCGGGGTGGTGGACCGCCGACCGGTTAAGGAGGCGCTTCAGACCGGTATCAAGGCCATCGATGCGATGATCCCGATCGGTCGGGGACAGCGCGAGTTGATCATCGGCGACCGGCAGACCGGCAAGACGGCGGTCGCGATTGACGCCATCATCAACCAGAAGGGTAAAGACGTCTTCTGTGTCTACGTGGCTGTCGGTCAGAAGCGGTCTACCGTCGCCCAGGTGGTCAAGACGCTGGAAGAGGCCGGGGCTATGGCCTACACCACGGTTGTTGCGGCTACTGCCTCCGAACTGGCGCCGCTTCAGTATATCGCCCCCTATGCCGGCTGCGCGATAGGCGAGTATTTCCGCGACTCTGGGCGTCACTCCCTGTGCGTCTACGACGACCTGTCCAAGCATGCCCAGGCCTATCGCCAGCTCTCGCTGCTGCTGCGTCGGCCGCCCGGCCGCGAGGCCTATCCGGGCGATGTCTTCTACCTGCACTCGCGCCTTCTGGAGCGGGGGGCCAAGCTGAATGACGATCTGGGCGGAGGGTCGCTGACCGCGCTCCCAATCATCGAGACCCAGCTTGGCGACGTTTCGGCCTACATCCCGACCAACGTGATCTCGATCACCGACGGCCAGATCTATCTGGAAACCGATCTGTTCTTCGCCGGTATCCGGCCGGCCATCAACGTCGGCCTGTCGGTCTCCCGAGTCGGCGGCTCGGCCCAGATCAAGGCGATGCGGCAGGTGGCCGGTAAGCTCCGGTTGGACCTGGCGCAGTATCGGGAGATGGCCGCGTTCGCCCAATTTGGGAGCGAACTGGACAAGGCCACCCAGGCTCAGCTCAATCGGGGCGCGCGAATGGTCGAGGTGCTGAAACAGGGGCAGTATGTGCCCCTCGAGGTCGAACGACAGATCCTCATTATCTATGCGGGAACGGCCGGCCACCTGGACGAGCTTCCGGTTGACACGGTCTTGCAATTTGAGGGGGTGTTGCACAAATCCGTCGAGGGGCGGTATCCAAGCATCTTTCAGGAGATCAGGGAAAAGCGCGAACTCAGCGATGCCCTCCGCGCCCAGATGGACCAGGCGATTACCGAGTGCAAGGCCGAGTTTCTGGCGGCTCGAAAGGCGGCCTAAGAGCAGGGGTTAGGGTTTAGAGGCGGCAGAGCATGGCGACATTACGCGATATTAAGCGGCGCATTACATCAGTCAAAAGCACCCAGCAGATCACCAAGGCGATGAAGTTGGTGGCGGCAGCCAAGCTGCGCCGCGCCCAGGAGCGTATCCTGGAGGCCCGCCCCTATGCCTTCAAGATGCAGGAGGTACTGGCTAGCCTCGCCTTGAGAGCCGATCCTCAGTATCATCCGCTGCTGTGCCGACGCGAAACCGGTAAAAAGATTATCGTGGTTATCGCCGCCGACAAGGGACTCTGTGGCGGGTTCAATAGCAATATCATGCGCCGGTCGTTGGAGTTGCTCCGCACAACACCCGGCGAAACGACCGTCACGCTGGTCGTCGTCGGGCGCAAGACGCGTGATTTCTATCGGCGCCGCCCCTATGCGATCCGGTCGGAACAGATCGGCTTTTTCGATCGGTTGGCGTATGACCATGCGGCCGCGTTGGGCCGAGAGTTGGCGAATGCCTACGTGGCCGAGGAGGCGGACGAGATCCAGTTGGTCTATAATGAGTTTAAGTCGGTCGCGACGCAGCGGGTCGTGGTGGAGCGACTGCTGCCCATCGAGCCGTTGCAAGCCCCTGAGGAGCTGGCCACCATCGACTTCATTTATGAGCCGTCGCCGAAGGCGATCCTGGAGGGGCTGCTGCCTAAACATGTTGAGGTGCAGGTGTACAGGGCGCTCATGGAATCGTTGGCCGGTGAGTACGGCGCCCGGATGACCGCTATGGATGCGGCGAGCAAGAACGCCTCAGAGATGATCGACCTGCTGACGCTGCAGTTCAACAAGGCGCGGCAGGAACGAATCACCAAGGAGCTGCTCGAAGTTGTCGGTGGGGCCGAGGCGTTGCGGGCGGCTAAGGGATAGAGACGGCCGTCAGCTTGTGCTGAGCGCTGAAGACTGATTTTCAACCAGGAGTGAGACGATGAACGCAGGGAGGATCGTGCAGGTCATCGGACCTGTCGTCGATGTCGAGTTTGACCCGGGCAAACTACCGGCCATTCACAACGCCCTCGAGGTCAAGGCCCAGCAGACCAAGGATATCTTTTCCTACAGTGAACGGCTGATTGTGGAGGTGGCCCAACACCTGGGAGAGAGCCGGATTCGAGCCATCGCCCTCTCCTCCACCGACGGGCTTGTCCGGGGGATGGAGGTCGTTGACACCGGCGCGCCGATCACCATTCCCGTGGGCCGGGCTGCGCTCGGTCGGATCATGAACGTGATCGGGGAGCCGGTGGATAAGCAGGGGCCGATAGACGCCAAGACGCACTACCCGATCCACCGCCCCGCCCCAGCCTTCGACGAACAGGCGACCAAGGTCGAGATCCTGGAGACCGGCATCAAGGTCGTCGATCTGCTGGAACCGTATACCAAGGGCGGCAAGACCGGCCTCTTCGGCGGCGCCGGGGTCGGCAAGACCGTCGTCATTATGGAGCTGATCCGCAACATCGCCATGGAGCATGGCGGCCTCTCGGTCTTTGCGGGGGTGGGCGAGCGAACCCGCGAGGGAAACGACCTGTGGCTGGAGATGAAGGAGTCGGGGGTTATTGAGAAGACCGCGCTCATCTATGGTCAGATGACCGAGCCGCCTGGGTCGCGGCTGCGAGTAGCGCTGACCGGGCTGACCGTCGCCGAATACTTCAGGGACGAGGAGAAGCAGGACGTCCTGCTGTTCGTCGACAACATTTTCCGTTTTACGCAGGCCGGCTCAGAGGTTTCGGCGCTGCTCGG
The DNA here is from genome assembly GCF_028716865.1 of Candidatus Methylomirabilis sp. NCBI lineage: Bacteria > Methylomirabilota (SeqCode) > Methylomirabilia (SeqCode) > Methylomirabilales (SeqCode) > Methylomirabilaceae (SeqCode) > Methylomirabilis (SeqCode) > Methylomirabilis sp. (SeqCode). The sequence continues at coordinate 52,747 of NZ_JAQUOY010000017.1, forward strand.
CCGGATGCCCTCGGCTGTCGGCTACCAACCGACGCTGGGGACAGAGATGGGCGAGCTGCAGGAGCGGATCACCTCGACCAAGACCGGCTCCATTACCTCGGTCCAGGCCATCTACGTACCGGCCGACGACATTACCGACCCGGCCCCGGCCGCAGCCTTTGCCCACCTGGACGCGACGACGGTCCTTTCCCGGCAGCTTACCGAGCTGGGGATCTATCCTGCGGTCGATCCACTGGCCTCCACCTCCCGAATTCTCGACCCCCGTGTCGTGGGTGAAGAGCACTACGCGGTGGCCAGGTCGATCCAGAAGATCCTGCAGCGCTACAAGGACCTCCAGGATATCATTGCCATCCTGGGGATGGACGAGCTGTCCGAGGACGATAAGTTGGTGGTGGCGCGCGCGAGAAAGGTTCAGCGATTCCTCTCCCAACCCTTCTTCGTGGCGGAGCAGTTCACGGGTCAGCCCGGCCGCTACGTCAAGCTGAAGGACTCCATCCAGGGATTCAAGGAGCTGATCGAGGGGAAGGCGGACGATCTGCCGGAGCAGGCCTTCTACATGGTTGGGACCCTCGACGAGGCCCGGGAGAAGGCCGAAAAGCTCGCGGGCCACAAGTAAGCCTGTCGCATAGGGCACGATAACGTTATGGCAGAGCAACAGAGTCAGACTTTTATGCTTGAGGTGGTGACGCCTCAGCGGCTGATCATCAGCGAAGAGATCGAGGAACTGATGGCCCCCGGCCAGGAGGGGTATTTCGGCGTCTGGCCCGGCCACACCCCGTTTATGACGACGCTGAAGATCGGGGAGCTGTCCTATACGCGGGGGCGGAAGGAGCGGTTTCTGGCCGTCAACTGGGGGTATGCCGAGGTCCGCCCCGACAAGGTGATCGTCCTGGTGGAGTCGGCGGAGCGGCCGGAGGAGATCGACCTGGCCAGGGCCGAACAGGCCAAGGTGCGGGCTGAAGAGCGGTTGCGCCAGTTTGGGGATGAAGCCATCGATCATGCCAGGGCCCAGGCCGCCCTTGAGCGGGCACTTGCCAGAATGGCAGTTGCCGCCAAGGGGAGACAATCGTAAGAGGAACGGCATGATTATCGTCATGAAAACGGGTGCCCACGAGAGCCAGATCCAAGACATCATTCGGCGGATCGAGGCGCTCGGATATCAGGCCCATATCATTCAGGGGACACAGCGGACGGTTATCGGGGCCGTGGGGGATGAGCGTGGTAAGGATCGTCTGCAGTCGCTGGAGGTAATGCCTGGAGTGGAGACCGTAGTCCCGATCCTCCAGCCGTTCAAGCTGGCCAGCCGAGAGGTCAAGGGCGGCAAGAGTATTATCAAGGTGGGTGACCTGGAGATCGGCGGACCGGCTGTCGTGGTTATGGCCGGCCCATGCTCAGTCGAAAGCGAGGCGCAAATGCTGCAGACCGCCCAGTCAGTCAAGGCGGCTGGAGCAAAGGTGCTTCGCGGAGGAGCCTTCAAGCCGCGCACCTCGCCCTATGCCTTTCAAGGTCTGGCCGAAGAGGGGCTCAAGTACCTGGATGTCGCGAGGGCGGCAACCGGCCTGAAGATCGTGACTGAGGTCGTAAACCCGATGGATGTCGAATTGGTGGCGGCGTATGCCGACATCCTGCAGATCGGCGCTCGAAACGTCCAGAATTTCGCTCTGCTGAAGCGGGCCGGCGAGGTCGGCAAGCCGGTCCTGCTCAAACGGGGGATGGCAACCACCATCAAGGAGTTCCTGATGGCGGCCGAATATATTCTGTCGGAGGGGAACTACGACGTGATCCTCTGCGAGCGGGGGATTCGGACCTTCGAGACCAGCACCCGCTTCACTCTCGACCTGAGCGCGATCCCGGTCCTCGGCAAGCTGACTCACCTGCCGCTGTTTGTGGATCCCAGTCACGGTACCGGCCAATGGGACTACGTAGCGCCGATGGCAAAGGCCGCGGTCGCCTGCGGAGCCGACGGGCTCATCATCGAAGTCCATCCAAACCCTGCGGAAGCCCAATCGGATGGCCTGCAGTCGCTGAAACCCCAGAAGTTCCAAAAGCTCATGGACGAATTACGCCCCGTCGCCGAGGCCGTCGGCCGCCGGTTGTAGTAGCACCTTCCAAACGCAAGCTCGCCCCACTCCATTTCGCTATTAGCATTCGATTACGTTGAGCATCAACCTCCGCTTTATGCTCGCCCATGACCCTGACTTCCTGCCAACCTTGACAACTCCGTAGAAACCAAAGAGAATTGCCGCAGTCCCATGAAGCTTCAGGACGGGGTTTGACGATTGCCTGTCATCAAGGCATCCTCAGTCAAGAGGCAGCGGAGGAAACGTGCGCGCGAAAATCAATATCCCGAAAGATAAACTCGCGGAGTTTTGTCGGCGCCATCAGATTCACAGGCTGGCGCTGTTCGGCTCGGTGTTGCGAGATGATTTTGCGACCGATAGCGACGTGGACGTGCTGGTGGAGTTTGAGCCGGGAGCGCGCATCGGATTGATCGGTCTGGCAGGAATAGAGAACGAATTGAGTCGCCTAATTGGACGAAAAGTGGACATGAATACAGCCGGATGTCTCAGCCCCTATTTCCGAGAAGAAGTGCTTCACGAAGCGGAGGTTGCCTTTGAGCAGGCATGACGATCAGGTCAGCATGCGGCATATGCTGGACCACGCTCGCGAAGCGTGCGCAATAGCTCGCGGACGCAAGCGCTCCGACTTGGAATCCGACCGGATGCTGCAACTGTCCCTGACCCGTCTGGCGGAGATTGTGAGCGAGGCCGCATCGCGCGTGTCGATATCCACCCGAAAAAAATACCCTGAGATTCCTTTGGCCGGATATTGTTGGGATGCGCAACCGCCTTATCCACGGATATGACATAGTGGACCTTGACCTACTTTGGGATACGGTTGAGACAGACCTTCAGTCGCTAATAGCTCAGTTGGAAGCTGTCTTTAAGGAATCGCAATAACCAACGGTCAATGGTCCGTGCGCGAAACGGCCAAACGAAATACGTCAAGCTCGAGCAGAGACTGTTCCTGCCGTTCCGGTTGGCCATAATAGGGTTGCCGATCAGTGTTCGCCGGTGACGGTGCGCCCAAGAGAACCTTGACAACCCCTCAGAAACCAAAGAGAATTGCCGCAGCCCCGGGAAGTTTCAGGATCGGCAGTAGTTTAATCCTAATCATCCTGCCCTTGAAAAGGATACAATGCGATTTGAGTGGGATCGTGATAAGGCAAACCGGAACCATAAAAAACACGGGGTCACATTTGACGAGGCAGTTACCGTATTCTACGACCCGTTGTCTGCGACATTTGATGATCCCGATCACTCGGTTGGTGAACGGAGGCTCATTACTATCGGGTTCTCCGCTCAGGGCCGACTCATAGCAGTATGTCATACTGAGCGCGGACCAGCGGTGCGAATCATCAGTGCCCGTCCAGCTACGGTACGAGAGAGGAAGCGTCATGAGACATAAGAGAGAAACCGAACAAGACGAGATGCGCCCTGAATACGATCTTGATTACTCCAAGGCTGTTCGCGGAAAGTATTATCGGCGTCTTCTGAAGGAAGGTGCAAACGTCGTCGTGCTCGAGCCGGACATCGCGAAGGCATTTCGCGATTCCGCAGCCGTAAACGATGCGCTGCGTTCTCTGCTACAAGTGTCGGAGTCGACGCGGCGCCTCACTTCGCGCTCAACTCAGACCGCGCGCAAGCACGCCGCCGGTTAGCGTCGTTAGCTAACAGCCACGATGCTTATGTCGAAGATCGCCATGAAAACAATACTAACGGACATTGTGGTCCCGCTGCTGGTCGTATCTATTCCGTTTACTCCGAATATTTACGAGATGTTCACTAGGCCTGAGTTCCATTTCGTTTATGAGACGCAGTATCGAAAGAACCCCGTAATCGAGTGGAATCGGCAGCTTAACAGATTTGTTGATGGGCTGAATAAACTTCCAAAGCTCAGCGATGGCCCCATTCCGAAGCAGGTTGCGATACGCCTTGCCAGGGACATTTTTGAGGCATTGCCCGCCATGTTAGCCGACGACAGCTTCAAGCCGATGGATAGTCAACCGTTAAAATCCTCAACGTATCGAAATACGATCTCCGCAACATTAAGGCTCACTTCGTAGGCTGTGTCGGGTTTGATTCGTACAAGACCTACCCGGATTCGCTCGGAAGTCCTGAGAATCGAAATATTTCGCCCTCAGCCACCAGCGTAACCGTAACGGTCCGCTACGACAACCTTGCTCGTTCACCTGAGGGTTCCTCCCGGCCGGCGTTCATCACCTTCTATGGGGCGGACGCATCACAATGCAAACCAAAAGTCGAAGCCCAGCTTGCGAACGGAGATCTGGCCACTGGTAAGGAGGTTGCCATTAGTAGTTATCTTGACGATGTGGAGTCTGCGCAGTGGAAGAGGGAGAGGTTGTCTGATACCGCCGTGAAGGTGTTCTTGGTTGCGGCCGTTGTCTATCTAACCTTCCAGATTCGAGGGCTGAAGAGGCGAGTGCGCAATATCAGCTAAGTACGGTGTCCAGTCGACGGCGCTGCGCGCCATGCCTGATGCGTAGCGTTAGATAACTGCTTGGCAGGTCTCACCACAGCGCCGCCAACCTGTAGGATGGCTCATCTTGTCTGGTGGGCCGACACTGGTTGTAATCATGGTAGATCATGCTCCTATCGAATCCTACAGCGTCGTCGCCACCAAGTCGATTTCGACGATGGCGCCGCGCGGCAGGGTAGCCACACCGACCGTCGAGCGAGCGGGCTTAACCTTGCCCAGGTATTCGGCATAGACCTCGTTCATCTGGGCGAAACTGCTCAGGTCGGTGAGATACACGGTGGCCTTGACGACTCGGTCGAGGGAGCTTGCCCCGGCCTCGAGGACGGCCTTCAGGTTTTCCAGGACTTGGCGCGTCTGGGCCGACACGTCGCCCTCGATCATCTTCCCGGTGGCCGGATCGAGCGCGATCTGACCGGAGGTGAAGAGGAACCCGTTGAACTTAATCCCTTGCTCATAAGGCCCAATAGCCTTCGGGGCCAGCTCGGTGCTCACGACTTCACGCGACATCTATGCCCCCTCACTCTTACCCTCCCCCGCCATGGGGAGAGGGAAACAGTACATTAGGCGCTCACGGCGCCGACAACGTCATGAATGGTTGTGGCTAGCGACTCGGAGATCCCGGCGGCACGCCGCAGTTCATCGATGCTGGCCTCGCGTAGGCGACGGAGGCTTCCGAATTGGGTGAGTAGCGCGCGTCTACGCTTGGCCCCGATCCCGGGAACGTCGTCCAGCAGCGAGCGGATCGCCGACTTGCCTCGCAGCGCCCGGTGATAGGTAATAGCAAACCGATGCGACTCATCGCGGATCTGCTGAAGCAGTTGCCTGGCCCTGGACCGTTCCGGGAGCGCGATCGGCGTGGACCTGGATGGGTGAAAAACCAACTCCTCCTCCTTGGCCAGGCCCACCATCGGTAGTGCATGCAGCCCCAGCTCCCTCGCTACGCCGAGCGCGGCGTTGAGCTGTCCGCGACCGCCGTCAAGAAGCATGAGGTCGGGAAGCGGCATCTCCTCTGTCTTGTGCAGCCGTCGTCGCACCACTTCGGCTAGCATAGCGAAGTCGTCAGGCCCCTGCACCGTCTTGATCTTGTAGCGCTTGTAAGCTGATTTTTTTGCCTTGCCATCCTCCCAAACCACCTGGGAGCCGACCGCCAGCGTCCCCGAGATGTTCGAGATGTCGTAGGCCTCGATCCGTCTGGGCGGGGCCGAGAGGTCAAGCGCCTCCTGTAAATCCTTCAGGGCTTGCTCGCGACTCCGCGAGGATCGGAGCGACAGTGCCAGGGCCTCCTGCGCATTTGTCAGCGCCAACTGGACCAGCCGCGCCTTGCGCCCGCGCCGCGGGACCAGCAGCTCCACGCGGCGATTGGCCCGGGACGCAAGCCACGCCGCAATCAGCGAGGCGTCCTCCAGGGGGTGGGACAGCAGGATCTCCTGAGGGATGTCCCGTGCGCCGAGGTAGAACTGTTCGATCAACGAGGACAGCAGGCCGCCCATGGTTTCGGCTTTCAGCTCAAAGGTAAAGGTCTCACGGCCGATCAGCCTGCCTCGCCTGATCAGGAAAAGCTGGACCTGCGCCTCCCCACCTTCGGCGGCCAGGCCAAAGACATCCTGGTTCTCGCCCCTTGGCGAGATAATCCGCTGGCGCTCGAACACCTGGCGCAGCGAGGCGATCTGGTCGCGGTATTTCGCCGCCTGCTCGAACTGAAGCGCCTCGGCCGCCTGGTGCATCTGCGCCTCGAGTCGCTTCGTCAGTTCCTGATCCTTTCCCTCCAGCAGTAGCCGCGCCTGATCCACCAACTCGCCGTACGCGGACTCACCGATCAACCCCTCGCACGGACCCACGCAGCGGCCCAGGTGGTATTCGAGGCAGAGCCGTCGACCTTTGATCGACCGGCACTTGCGGAGGGGGATCGTCTTATTCACGAGGGCCAGTACGTCCCACATCGCGGTCGTCGGGACATACGGTCCGTAATAGAGCGCGCCATCGTCCTTGATTCGTCGGACCACCCGCACCCAGGGAAACGGGTCTTTTAGGTCGAGCTTGAGGAAGGGGTAATGTTTGTCATCCTTTAGGATAATGTTGTAACGGGGCTTGTGGCTTTTAATCAGGTTACTTTCCAGGATGAGGGCCTCCAGCTCATTCGCTGTGATGATGAACTCCAGGTCGGCCACCTGCTCCAGCATGGGTCGAATCATGGGTCGATCGGGCGCGTCCGCCGCCTCAGTAAAGTAGGAGCCGACGCGCTTCCTCAGCGACAGGGCCTTGCCGATATACAGCACATGGCCTCGCCTGTCACGGAACAGATAGACGCCTGGCGCGTCCGGAAGACCCCGCACCTTTTCTTGAAGCCGATCGATTGCCTGCATGACAGCTAAAAGATGTCATAGGCGTCCGACACTGTCAAGGTGCGCCGCCGCGCAAGACCCTTGACAGTGTGATGCCGAGGGCGTAGGCTGTTGCAGAGTTCTTGCGGCTTGGCCGAGGCCGCAAACGAGAAGGCAACGATTGCAGAAAGGAGATGATGAATGGCGGGAAAGTTTCAACCGTATCGAGGGGAGAAGCGGCGAAAGGAAGTCGCGCGGAAGACTAAGCAGGAGGAGAAGCTCCGAAAGAGGCTGGAGAGGAAAGAGGGTATCTTGCCGGCCGGAGAGGGTGAACAGGAACAGGAAGAGGGTTCGCCTCCCGCCGAAGAACCATCACCCCCTCCGGGCTCGTAGTGCCTGGCGGGGTCAGCGCGTCATCGCCTCACGACACGCACCCGCTTCCGCTCTTGCCGGTCCAGCACCTTCTTGCGCAGCCGTAGACTCTTTGGTGTAACCTCCAGCAGTTCGTCTTCTGCCAGATACTCAACGCAATTGTCAAGACTCATCTGTCTCGGCGGTGACAGGCGCACCGCGATATCGGAGGTCGAAGATCGCATATTCGTCAGGTGCTTCCGCTTTGCGACATTGACCTCCAGGTCTCGCTCCTTTGCCGCCTCGCCGACGATCATCCCTTCGTATGCCTCGGTCCCTGGTCCGATGAAGAGGAGTCCGCTTCCCTCCGCACTCGCCAGGCCGTACGCCGTGGCTACCCCCGCCTCCCACGCGACCAGCGACCCACGGTCGCGCGCGCGAATTTCGCCGACCATCGGTTCATAGGCGTGAAACAGGCTGTTGAGCAGCCCGGTGCCGCGCGTCGCGGTCAGGAACGCCTGGCGAAATCCCAGCAACCCCCGCGTGGGGACCGTGAACTCATAGTGGACGAACCCCTGTTCACCCGTCCGCATATCCATCAGACGCCCTCGCCGTACCCCCAACATCTCCATCACCAATCCTGCCTGCTCCTCCGGCACCTCGATGCTGACCCGCTCGAACGGCTCCAACCGCTCCCCGCTTTGCGGATCGGTCTGAAAGATGACCTCGGGCCTCGAGACCTGCAGTTCATACCCCTCGCGCCGCATCGTCTCGATCAGGACGACCAGATGTAGCTCGCCTCGTCCGGCCACCAGGAAGCTGTCGGGGCTCTCGGTGTCATGGACCCTCAGGCTGACATTATGCTCGAGTTCCTTGAATAAGCGCTCGCGGAGGCTACGGCTCGAACTCCACCGCCCCTCCCGCCCCGCAAAGGGGCTGGTGTTCACGCTGAAGGTCATCTGCACGGTCGGCTCGTCTACCAGGAGCGGGGGAAGGGCCAGAGGGTTATCCTTGTCGGCGATCGTCTCCCCGATCCCAATCTCCCCAAGACCAGTCACCGCCACGATTTCGCCAGCCTCCGCCTCCTCGACCTCGACTCGGTCCAACCCCTGATGTACAAAGACCTGAGCTATCTTGCCGGGGTAGTAGGTTCCATCCTTCGCGATCCGGATGACTTCCTGAGCTCGGCGCAGACGGCCGGCGGACAGGCGACCGATGGCGATCCGGCCCTTATAATCATCATAAGCCAGGAGGTTGACCAGCATCTGCGTGGGACCATCCGGCTCCACCACGGGGGGAGGCAGGGAGTTGAGGATGGTTTCGAACAGGGGCTGCAGGTCAGGGGCCAGTGAGGTTGGCGTATGGCCGGCCTGTCCACGGAGGCCGTCCGTATAGACGATCGGGAAGTCCGTCTGCGCTTCTGTTGCGCCAAGATCGATGAATAGATCGAAGGTGGCGTTGGTCGCGTAGTCGACTCTGGCGTTCGCGCGGTCGATCTTGTTGACAACTACAACAACCTTATGATGGAGTTCCAGGGCCTTGCGCAGCACGAATCGGGTCTGGGGCATTGGCCCCTCCACGGCATCCACCAGCAGCAATACCCCGTCCACCATGTTCAGGACCCGCTCGACCTCACCTCCGAAGTCGGCATGCCCTGGCGTGTCCACGATGTTGATTTTCACGCCCCCATAGGTTACGGCGGTGTTCTTGGCCAGGATGGTGATGCCGCGCTCTCGCTCCAGAGGGTTGGAGTCCATGACCCGCTCGACCATCACCTGGTTGTCTCTGAAGATACGGCTCTGCTTCAGCATGGCATCCACGAGCGTCGTCTTGCCATGGTCCACGTGCGCGATGATGGCCAGATTCCTGAGATTGGTGCGCTGCTGTGCCATAATGTGCCTTCTTTGATGCGGTTATGGATCGTGCGACCTGTCTGCGTGCATCGCACAGGCAGGCGTGCCCGACAGTAGGCGGCACGAACGCAGGAAACGTATCTTACAGTCGAAAAACTCAGTGTGGGGAGGCGCGAGAAAGGTCAGAGCCCGAAGGGAAACCGGCTGCGGACCTGCTGGGGCCGTTCTAGCAGATGTGGCGCTTCAAGTTGCAACGGCACGAGTCAAACACCTCACGAACTCACAAGAGTGTATCGCAAATGGGCGAATTCGTCAAACAGGTTTCTGCATGGCACGGCATGAGATAGAATAAGAGGTTACGTTGCGTGAATAGCAAGACTTTTCGGTTGCGCCGGAGGCTCGCCAGGCGTACGATGCGCCGGTACTAGTCTGCCGCGTGGCGCAGGCAGGCGCATGAGCGGTTCAGTCGACGCTGAGACACACATGGAGGAGGAAGGATTAAGATGAAGATGACCCGATACGCATCGATGCTTGCAACGGCCACGGGGATGCTCCTTGCCCTGACGGCAGGGCTCGCGCTTGCCGAGACGCCTGAAAAGGCGACGACCCAAGTCAAGCCTGACAGCCAAGGAATTCAGAATGGCTCTACCGTCAAGCTTGAGTACAGACTGTCGGACGAAAAGGGGGCAGTCTTGGATACTAATGAAGGGCAGGAGCCCTTGATCTACACCCAGGGGCAGGGGCAGATCATCCCGGGGTTAGAAAAGGCGCTGAACGGTCTGCGCGTAGGCGATACGAAGCACGTCGTTGTCAAACCCGACGAGGCCTATGGGCCGATCCGTCCCGAAGCATTCGTTGAGATCCCTAAAGAACGCATTCCGGAGAAAATGCAGACAGTCGGGGCTCACCTTGTGGCCCAGACAAAGGACGGGCAGCCCATGCACGCCTTTGTAAAAGAGGTTAAGGAGAAGACGGTCGTCTTAGACACCAATCATCCGTTGGCAGGGAAGGCCCTGACCTTCGACGTCAAGATCGTCGAGGTGGAGGCCCCTCAGGCTAAGTAGTCAGTGGCGGGATACGCTGATTTCGGAGCGCCGTCCCCGTAGTGAGGGGAAGAAAGAGGATAGGGGGAATGAACCCGGGATCACTGGAAGTCTATTGCACGAACGAGAAGTGTAGCGACCACGAAGCGGATACGGGCGGCTCGGCTCCCATCGGCGAGGCGGGGAGGCATCGTCGCATGAACTACATGGGCAAGCGTCGAATTGGCGCCGCTCGAGCCTTTCTCTCGAGCCTCGTCATGTTCCAGTTTGATCCCGGCCTACATTCTCTTCCGCCAGGTAAGTATCACATCTTTCAGTGCTCCGCGTGCAACCGCGAGCGCATCTACCGTGAGCAGGGCGACCAGCTCACGGAGGTGTGAACGTGGGTTTCTTCACTCAAGGTAGATGAGGCCCTGGCGGTCGATTTCGAGCAAATGCGTGCGGTTCTCGATTCCGAACTCGCGCCGCCAGCGCTCTCCCATACGTCGGCCGATCTCCTCACCATCCCCGCTGATCAGTGCCAGCAGCGAGGAGCCCGCGCCGCTCAGGCAGGTGGCTAGCGCCCCGGCCCGCCGCCCCTCCTCCAGAATCGCCTCCATCCCTGGGAGCAATGCGGCCCGGTACGGTTGGTGGAGGCGGTCTTCAGTTCCCGGTGCGAGCAGTTCGGGACGATCGGTGGCGAGGCCCGTGAGCAAGAGAGCTAAACGGGTTAGGTTAAAGACGGCATCGGCAAACAGGACCTGCTTGGGAAGCACCTCCCGCGCGCGCTTAGTGGCGAGTTGGAGGTCCGGGATCACGACCACCGCCTTCAGGTGAGTGGGGACTGGGACCTTAGCGGCGACGACGCGACCCGCGACGATGGCGGAAACCGTGAGGCCTCCCATCAAGGCCGGCGTCACATTGTCAGGGTGCCCTTCGAAGGGGAGCGCTCTGGCGAGGAGTTCATCCGTCGAGAGTTCGACGCGGGCCAGACGACAGGCGGCGGCGATCCCGGCGAGACAGGCCGCGGCACTGCTGCCAAGGCCGCGTCCCAACGGGATTCGATTAATCTGGTGCACCCATAGCCCAGACGACTGAAAGCCCAAGTCTCGCAGCGTCTCCTGCGCTGCTCGAACCGCAAGGTTCCGCTCGCCCGCCTGCTCCAACTCGGCCTTCCCCTCACCCTCGACCTGAAGGCTCAGCCCCTCAGCCTCGTCGCTGAGCTCCACCTCGTTGTACAGGCTCAGCGCCATCCCCAGTGTATCAAACCCCGGTCCAAGGTTCGCCGTTGAGGCCGGCACCCGCACTCTTACCCGTCGCATCGATCACTCCCCCCCTATGACTTCCACATCCCGCATCGGCTGTCCCCACCATATACCGTACTTTGCCAATCCCCGCAAGGAGTAGTTGGCGGGCAAATCTCCTTGACTCTCGCAAGGTTTGACGCTATAAGACGACAGGCCTTTTGGAGGCAAGGAGAGCGGTATGTTACAAGGTCGGACGATCGGGTTCATCGGGGCTGGCAACATGGCCGAGGCGTTAATCCGCGGCCTGCTCGAAGCCAAGCTGGTGACGGCGGACCAAGTCATTGCCTCGGATATCATTGAGGCGAAGAGGCAGCAGATCCATCTGCGCTACGGCATCCAGACCGTGACCGAGGGCCGCGATGTGGGGATGAAAGCCTCCATCCTGGTCCTGGCCGTCAAGCCTCAGGACATGGAGGCGGCGCTGAAAGGGATCGCCGCTTCTGTGGATCAGGCCAAGACGATCATCTCGGTTGCCGCCGGCATCACGATCACTTTCATCGCCGAGCGCCTGCCCGCCAAGACGCGGATCATTCGCGTTATGCCCAATACGCCGGCCCTGGTTCTGGCGGGCGCCGCCGGTATTGCGAAGGGTGAGCATGCGACAGCCGAAGACCTGCAGATTGCAGAGGCGATCTTCGCCGCTGTCGGGAAGGCGGTTGTGGTCGAGGAGAAGCATCTGGACGCCGTGACAGGGCTGAGCGGCAGCGGCCCAGCCTACGTGTTCCTGTTTGTTGAAGCGCTGGCCGACGCCGGTGTGCAGATGGGGCTCGCGCGGGATGTCGCCAGACTGCTGGCCGCTCAAACTGTCCTGGGCGCCGCAAAGATGGTGCTTGAAAGTGGGCGCCATCCGGCCGAGCTGAAGGACATGGTTGCCTCTCCCGGCGGGACGACCATTGCCGGGCTGTATGCCTTGGAGCGCGGCGGATTGCGTGGGACCCTGATAGAAGCGGTAGAGGCGGCCACGATCCGATCCCGAGAGCTAGGCAGGAGATAATCACTATGCCGTTTGTTGCCCACTTCGTCGATGCATTTGCGTCCATCCTGAACATGGTGTTGTCGCTTTATACCTGGCTCCTCATCATCCGGGCGCTGATCTCCTGGGTCAA
>NZ_JAQUOY010000018.1 GCF_028716865.1 Candidatus Methylomirabilis sp.
TGGAAATGCTGCGCGATGTTCCACTCCCGCCGATCCTCACCCCCCACCCTGGAGAACTCGCCCGTCTGCTCGGCATCGATCGGGATGAGGTGGTCCGGCACCGGATTCCGATCGCGCAAAAGGTCGCAACGAGCTTCGGTGTCCACCTGGTACTGAAGGGCGCCCGCACCCTGATAGCGAATCCGGAAGGGCGGGTGGCGATCAACATGACGGGGAATCCTGGTATGGCGACCGGTGGGACCGGTGACGTGCTGACGGGTCTGATCGCCGGGCTCCTTGCCCAAGGCGTGAGTGCCGGTCTGACAGCCCAGGCCGCGGTCTACCTGCACGGCCTGGCCGGGGATCTCGCGGCCGAGGCGGTTGGCCAGGAGGCGATGGTGGCCTCCGATCTGATGGCGCAGATCCCGGAGGCCATTCGACAACTGAAGTCCCGTGCAACAGCTCATGAGCTAAAGGCAGGTAGATAGACTAAAGGCTGAAGACTGAAGTCTGGAGGGAGTAGGGAGCCATACCTAAAGATCTTCAGTCCTCAGTCTATACCCCTGACCGCTATTTACAAAGGAATGACTGGCTTGTTTGAGCAGGAGAGGGTGACCGTCTATCACTCCGCCTCGCCCGAGCAGACGCGCGCGCTGGGGGAGGCAGTGGGCAGACTTGCGGATGCGGGCGACGTGATCGCTCTCACCGGCGAGCTCGGAACAGGTAAAACCCTCTTTGTCGGGGGACTGGCCCGCGGGCTTGGTGTAGATCCGGCTGCGTACGTGAGTAGTCCGACCTTCACCATCATGCACCGACACCGTGGCCGCCTCCCTCTCTACCATCTCGATCTGTACCGTATCGAGACCCCGGAGGCCTTTGCAAGCCTGGGGCTCGATGAGTATCTGGAGGGGGATGGTGTGGCTGCGATCGAGTGGCCCGAACATGGCTGGGGATGCTTACCAAAGGAGATGCTGCTGTTCAGACTTCAGTATACCGGGTCGGATACGCGGTCGATCGAGATTGTTCCGATCGGCGATCGATATATGAAGTTGGTTCAGGCGCTGACAGGCGATTTCCTGGCAGCTTCGGGTTGTCTCAAGGCGTCAACGTGACACTGTGAGTGAACAACAGTAGTGGCGTGTGAGCTAAAAACTGATAGCTGATTGTATGAATCGTCGTCAGGTGGTGGCCTGGACCCTGTACGATTTTGCAAACTCATCCTTTTCTGCGGTCATCGCGGCGACCATTTATGCGACCTACTATGCTCAGGTTGTCGTCGGAAACGTCCATGGGGAGGGTGATCTGTGGTGGGGACGACTGATCTCCACTTCCATGGCCATTGTGGCGCTGACCTCCCCTATCTTGGGAAGCGTTGCTGATCGGGCCGGGATCCGCAAGCGTCTCTTCTTTGCTGCTACCTACCTGAGCGTCGGCGCTACTGCATTGATGGCGACCGTGGAGCAGGGGATGGTTCTCCGGGGATTCGTGCTGGGCGTCCTCGGCATGGTGGGATTTGAAGGGGCGATGGTCTTCTATAACGCCTATCTCCCGGACATTGCGTCTCGGGAGTGGCAGGGGCGCGTCTCGGCCTACGGCTTTGCGGTCGGCTATGCCGGATCGATCGCGGCCCTCCTCGTCGCCCTCCCATTTGTAAAGGCCGGTGCTTTTGGCTGGTGCTTCCTCTCCGCGGCGGCGCTCTTCGGGCTCTTCGCCCTCCCATCCTTTCTGGTCCTTCCAGGGGATCGGCCCGGCTATGCCGAGGTTAGTGACGCGGTACGCGAGAGCATTCGAGGCATAGTGCGGACCTTCCAGGACGTTCTCACGTTCCGTGAGCTGCGGCGTTTCCTCGGGGCGTATCTGTTGTACGAAGATGGTGTGAATACGGTCATCTTCTTCTCCTCTATCTTCGCGGCCAGGACGCTTGGCTTTGGGATGGCGCAGTTGATCGGCCTATACGTCCTCGTTCAGGTCACGGCGTTGGTTGGGGCCTTCCTGTGGGGAAAGCCCACGGATCGCCTTGGCCCGAAGTTCGTCGTGGTTTGCATGTTGGTTCTCTGGATCGGCGTAGTGGTTGCCGCCTACTTCGTCGAAGCGCAACGCCAGTTCTACTTCCTTGCCGCCGTCGCCGGGTCCGGTCTCGGCGCTATCCAAGCCGCAAGCCGAACCTTTATGACCACACTGATTCCGAAGGGGCGAGAGGGAGAGTTCTTCGGCTGCTACGCCATCTGCGGGAAGACAGCCTCCATTCTTGGACCTCTCGTCTTCGGTGCAGTTTCTTATATTCTGGCAGGTAACCAGCGCGCGGCGATTCTCACCGTCGGTGTATTTTTCGTCATGGGTCTCATCCTGCTGTTGCGTGTGCAGGCCGGGGGACCGACCGGTCAGACTGGAGAGATAATCGTTGGCATCACGTGCACCAGGGCGTAATTGCGTTGAGACCCTTGCCGGATCGAACCGTCTGTAGTATCGTCAAGTTGCCATGCTGGTGATGGGGATAGACACGTCGACAATGCAGGGAGGAGTGGCCCTTTTATCAGGGCAGGGAGTGGTCTGCGAATATACGCTGAATGTCAAGGCGACCTACAGCGAGCGACTGCTGCCGTTGATTGATCGAGCCGTGCAGGATGCCGGGATCACGCTGGGCCAAGTCGAAGGTCTCGCCGTGGCTGTTGGGCCAGGCTCCTTCACAGGCTTACGAATCGGCCTGAGCACCGCCAAAGGCCTGGCGGTTGCAGGGGGGCAACCGCTTGTCGGCATATCGACCCTTGAAGCCATGGCGTGGACGCTCCCGTTCTGTGCTCACCCGATCTGTCCCATCCTTGATGCCAGGAAGGGTGAAATCTACTGCGCCCTGTTTCGCCACGAGGGGGATCGGCTGATCCGACTGATGGACGATGCGGCCGTCGCACCGGATAGGCTGTTGAGCTACATCCAACAGCCAACCGTGTTCCTGGGCGATGGGTTGGCCGTCTATGAAGGCCTGCTGCGATCCGAACTGAAGGAGTTGGCGCTCTTTTCCCCCCTTGCGGGGCGCAGAGGATGTGCCGCGGCTGTGGCAGAACTTGGACGCCGCCTTCTGCTGGATGGCCACCGGGATGATCTCGCACAACTGGCCCCCCATTACTTGCGGCCGTCAGAGGCGGAGTTAAAGTATCTTGGCAGATTCGCCCCAGTGGGTTCGTAGTACCAAGAGATGCGCTAAAATAATGACGATGAGTAAGACAAGACTTGCAGTTACGTGCCATTCGATGGGCAGGGAAGACCTGCCGGAGGTATTGGTAATCGAGAGCCTCTCGTTCGCCGAACCGTGGACTGAGGAGATGTTTCTGGGCGAGTTTAGCTCCGAGGGGATCGCCGAATCGCTCGTGGCGAGGGTAGACGAAGGTCCTGGAGAGCGAATCGTCGGCTTCCTGTGTGCGTGGGTGGTGGGCGGTGAGTTACATATCAATAATATCGGGGTGCACCCGAGCTATCGGCTCCGTGGAATCGCCTCTCAGCTTTTGGAAGAGGTGCTCCGTCGAGCCAGAGTAAAAGAGGCCACGGCAGGCTACTTGGAGGTGAGAGCGTCGAACGAGGCGGCTGCTGGGCTGTATAGGTGTTACGGTTTTCAGCCGATCGGCCGCCGCCGCAACTACTACGATCACCCGCAGGAAGATGCCATCGTAATGCGCAAGACGCCACTCTGACTTGACGGGGGCCTGGGAATTCCAGGCCTGTCTGGTCCATTTGGTCTCGACCAAACGACGAAACAGACCGAACAGACGAGATAGACCAGGTAGACGCAATAGATATTTTCTAAGGAAGGAGTAAAAATGATCGATAAGGAACTGCTTGAAATCCTGGCGTGTCCCGCCTGCAAGGCTGAGGTGGTGTTCGACGAGTCGGCAGCCAGGATCGTCTGCACTGCCTGCGGGCGGCGCTATCCTGTCCGAGACGGTATCCCGGTCATGCTGATCGACGAGGCGGAAGCTGGTCCGCCGGCGAAGAAGTAAGGTGGATCGTGGTGTCTAAGGTCAGGGTCAGATTCGCGCCAAGCCCAACAGGGTATCTGCACGTCGGTGGGGCCAGGACCGCCCTGTATAACTGGCTGTTCGCCCGCCATGAGCATGGAGTCTTCATCCTTCGGATTGAAGACACTGATGCCGAACGGTCTACGGATGAGTCGGTGACGACGATCCTCGACGCGCTCCGCTGGTTTGGCCTGGACTGGGATGAGGGGCC
Source organism: Candidatus Methylomirabilis sp. (assembly GCF_028716865.1). Lineage (NCBI taxonomy): Bacteria > Methylomirabilota (SeqCode) > Methylomirabilia (SeqCode) > Methylomirabilales (SeqCode) > Methylomirabilaceae (SeqCode) > Methylomirabilis (SeqCode) > Methylomirabilis sp. (SeqCode). The sequence continues at coordinate 4,201 of NZ_JAQUOY010000018.1, forward strand.
GGAGGTCGGCGGACCGGCTGGGCCGTACCGGCAGGCTGAGCGCTTGAAGCTATATCAGGAGCATGCCCAGAAACTCCTGGATGAAGGGAAGGCCTATTACTGTACCTGTACGCCGGAGGAGCTGGAAGCCAGGCGTAAGGCTGCGCTTGCTGCCGGGACCTCCCCGAAGTACGACGGTCGCTGCCGTGAGCGGGGGAACGACCTGACTGGAGTGGGCGGAAGAGGTGCTGTCGTCCGCCTGCAGGTCCGGGAGGAGGGGAGCGTTGAGATTGCCGATCTCGTTCACGGCCCCATTCGCTTTGAGACTGCCGATTTGGACGACTTCATCCTCCTTCGCTCCGATGGGATGCCGACGTATAATTTCGCTGTAGTGATAGACGATGTGCTCATGGAGATCAGTCACGTGATCAGGGGTGACGACCACATTTCCAATACGCCACGTCAGATCATACTCTACGAGGCGCTGGGTCTCCCAATCCCTCGCTTTGCCCATATCCCGATGATCCTGGGGCCCGATCGCTCCCGCCTCTCAAAACGGCATGGTGCTACGTCGGTCTTGGCCTACCAGCAGATGGGCTACCTGCCTGAGGCGATGGTGAACTACCTGGCGCGGCTTGGTTGGTCTCACGGTGATCAAGAGATCTTCACCCAGGAAGAGCTGGTTAGGCGATTCAGCCTCGAGAAGGTGGGCAAGACCCCCGCGGTCTTCGATCCGGTGAAGCTCGAGTGGCTGAATGGCCAGTACATCAAGCGTACCGCCCCTGATCGGCTGACGACATTGCTCAGGCCCTTCTGGGAGGCGGCTGGCGTGAGTCAACAAGAACTGTCTCAGAGGGACGAAGCCTGGTCGCATCGGGTTGCCGGCCTTTTTCAGGAACGGGCCAGGACCCTGACGGAGCTCGCAACCTCGTCCAGATTCGTATTCGACGGGAAGATCGAGCGCGATAAGGCAGTGGCCCAAAAGGTTCTAACCACGGAAACAAAAGAGAGGGTCCGCGCGCTCTTACTGGAGATTGAGACGCTGCCGACCTTCACTGCCGCAACCCTGGAGTCGCTCTTCCGGATGAGGGCGTCGGCCCTTGGCCTGAAGCTGGTCGACCTGGCTCAGCCGTTCAGGGTTGGGCTGTCTGGAAAAAGCGTCAGTCCCCCTATCTTCCCGATTATGGAGCTGATGGGATGGGATGCCGTGCGACGTCGGGTAGAAGAAGCACTGGAGGAGGAAGGATGAAGATTGAGGCATTGCTTGATAACCTTCGGCAGGAGTTCAACAAGCTCGATCGGGAGTTCAGGCAGGAAATTCCGAAGAAGATCCAGGCTGCCAGGGAGTTGGGTGATCTGCGGGAGAGCGGCGAGTACGAAACGATTAAGGATCGGCAGGGCTTTGTCAAAGCCAGGATGGCCTTTCTGCAACAGCGGATAGCGGAGATCAGTAAGATCGACCTGAGAGCGATCCCGAGAGACCGCGTCGCTCTGGGCAGCACCGTTCATCTTATCGACGAAGAGAGCGGGGAGGAAAGCGTCTACACCCTGGTCTTTCCCGAACTGATGGATAGCACACGTGGCTGGATTTCGGTTGCCTCGCCGATCGGGCGAAGCCTTATCGGCAAGCAGGCCGGCGATCGGGTCGTGATGAATATGCCAAGCGGGACCAAGGCGTTCGAAATGATGAAGCTTCAGACGTTGCACGAAAGCTCGCAAAACAACGCTGATGGGACAGGCTCATGACACTACATCGCACCTTGTAAGACCGCACGGTCATTTCGAGCGAAGTGAAGCAATCTCACTGTTTTTCACCTTGACTTTTCTCGGCTGTTCCTCCATATTCTGAACGTCCAAAGGGAGCCCCTTTGGACGTTCATTTTTGGTGGGGGGTCGTCCAATGGTAGGACGGCAGACTCTGGATCTGCTTATCGAGGTTCGAATCCTTGCCCCCCAGCCACCTCTAACTCATTACATTCAATGGCTCGCTTGGCATTTTGCTGAGCGGGCCATTCGTGTCTTCAGGATGCGTGGGTGCGCCTGGGGTGCGGGTGGGCGCATCGTCGAGTCGATTGATCGCCGTTTGGTTCGTGGCAGGAAGGAGATAGCTGTAGAGGTCGACGGTGACCTGGATTGAGGAGTGCCCCAGTTGTTTCTCGACAAAGGCGAGACTTTCCCCCTGTTCGAGGAGGAGGGTGGCAACGGTGTGCCGCAGGTCGTGAAAGCGAAGATGCTTAAGCCCGGCGCGTTGCAGTAGCGGACCCCAGACCCGCTTCGTAAAGTTGCCGGCGATGAGGCGGCCCCCTTCTGTATTTGTGAAGACCCATGCGTTGGGATCCAGCGCCTCCCCTGACCTGACCCCCTAAAATAGATCCAGGTATTATGAGAGTCTGAACCGCCCACGCGGGCAGGAGGGCTCTCGATGACACCTCCGTCATTGTATTTTACACGACTTTGGTGTCCAGTTTTTCCATCCTACCTCATATAGGTGTCTGGGGTGATATGAGTGATGGGCTGAGGGGATCCGCATTGTGAGACATGCGTATTGTGAATCGTGAGAATGGGTGGTGTAGGTGCGAGTGCTGGTCCGGGGGAAGTGTCGTGCTGGCGACTCATCACGTGTCTCCATGAAAGATGTTGGGGTTGTGAGGTGTGTGATCTGTTCGACGAACGTGATGAGTGTAGAAAATGGATTGTGAGCGCACAAGCGCACAAACGTGCAGGTTATTGGCAAAGTAGCTGTGTGGAATTGATGGTTGGTGATGTAGTTTCTCGGTAAAAGATGAGTGCAAGTAATGCCAGACTATTGGCGTAGTAATCGTCCGTAGGTGTAAAGAGGCTCACGTCTTGGTTGAATGCGTGAGAGAGTTTCTCCATCACACCGGCTGAGATGGGACCATTCGATCTCGCCAGCGCTGACAGGCTCATGGCATAGGCGGCGACGTGTTCGTATTGCCCGGCTGGTCTGCCCTCGTACGTATATTCGGCAAAGAATCGACCGCCGCGCCTCTCCCACTCCTGCGTATAGAAATCCCTCATACCATCAAGGTAGCGTCTGGCCCGATTCTCCTCGAACCATAGTGCATCCATTCCGAGTCGCCATGGGGTTCGAATCGCATCCCAGCTAAATCGATCCGACAATCCTTGGGCACGCATCAGGGATCCGTCTGCAGTAAGGAGCAGCCAATCCGGTACCAAGCCCACGCCTGCGGTTCCGGCGAAGTGTTTCGAAACCGTCTCGATGAGGTAATAGCTTGCTTCGATTAGGTCGTTCCAACGTGGGTCTCTGGTACACGCAAAGAATATCCGGAAGTGGGCTGGCGACAGATAGGAGGGGTTGATGATGGAGGCGTTGTGTCCTGTTCTCCAGTTTCCCGGTAGGAGATACCTCCGTCCGTTGATTAGCGCTGTTTCCAGATCGAGCAGATCGCGCATGACCAATCGCGCTTTTTTAGTATAGCGTTCGTCGTGCCAGCGTGCGGAAGCGGTTATGAGCGCGAGGACATAATCGAGGTCGGCGTCGGACGCACTGTTCCAGTCCGTGACCCCACGACCTGGTTCCCAATGCCAGGCCAGCAGATGGTCGCCGGTGCGGCCCTTGCGCGAGAGGTGTGCGTCGGTCCAGTCCAGGACCTTGTCGAATGTCTGTCGGTCGTCAAGCAGCGAGGCGATGAGGAGCGCATACGCTTGTCCTTCGGAGACTGTATCGTCATTATTGCGCGGGCGAGAGACGCGTCCATGGGCATGAATAAATCGTGCGGTATATCCACCCCACGCCTTGGTGATGAGATCAGACAACGGATCGGTTGCTGTTGCCGGGCGAGTGGGCGTAACTCTGGCACACGCCGTGGCAAGGAGGATTGTCAGGAAGAGAGATAGGGGGATGGGTGTGCGCATAGGAGTCGTGGCGTTAGAATGTCAATCGCATAAAGATTCCGGTATTCCATTCGTGATAGACACTTGATCGAATGATTTTGAGTGATGGAACCATGTCAAGCCGTTGTGTGAGCGGGTAGGAGAGCGTGCCGTGCCATTCGTGAAAGAGCTTGGCGTTACTATCGACGGAGACGCCGTAATAGACGGTATAGTGGTTACGTGGGGCTTCTGCAAGATGGTCTTTGTGGGTGGGGTAGCCGAGCCAGTGTTGAAATTCTATGGCGGCCGTATTGGTGGCGTAGGCGCCAGGGGAAAAGTACGAGGATGCGCGTTGGAATCCATACGCATTGACACGGTAGATGAGGCGAAGCGTCCGTGGGAACCAGAGCACCTGATATGACGTGAGGAACTCGCCCCCAAGTCGGGTGTTGTGATCAGAGTAGTTGGTGACGTCACCTCGGAGTGTCCAGTCGAGATGTCGACCGAGTGTTCCGCCGACATGTGTGGAGACGCGGTTCATGGCGATGCCATTGAGGACCGTTGTTCGATTTTCCCAGACATCTTTTCGTTCGAAGTCTATCCCGAGCTGTATTCCAGAGAGGGTCTCGTAGGAGAGGCCGATTCCTCCGTTGATATGGTCTCGTTCGCGTCCATTATAATGGAGTCCGCTGATGAATCCGTCGAGGTGAAGCCAGCGAGTGGGGTTGTAGCGCCATCGTCCGGTAATTGTGTGGGCTGTTGAGCCGAACGTGAAGTGTGTGTTGTCGTACGCGTAGCTGGTTGAGAGGGCATCAGAGAGTCGCAGTCGTTCTTCGATGCTGGCCAGTCCGTAGGTGATCGAGCGTGTGTTGTCGAAACCATGTTGGTTGATATAGGTATAGCCAAGTGTGAGCAGTGGTCGTTGGGAGAGCGTGCTGAGGTCTAGCGCCAGCCTGGCTTGTCGGTGTTCTGGGAGAAGGGATAAGAGCTGACGGTAGTGTGTGTGAGCGTCAAAAGGCCGGTCGTTTCGGGTGGCAAGTTGGCCAAGATCGAATAGGATGTCACTGTTGTGCGGTTCCAGTGTGGCAAGCTGTTCAAGCGCTGTCGTTGCCTGTCTGATGTGTCCACGCCATAAGGCCTCTTTTCCGTTGTATTCCAGTTGCACGGTCGTGTTGGTCGGAAATCGCTCGAGGATGGTCTGATAGGTGTCCAGGGCGGCGTCATAATCGGAGGTCCAGCTGTATGCCATGGCGGTGGTACGCCAAAGTGAGAGGTTGTTGGGGGCGAGTGTGGTGGCGGCTTCAAATTGGTGAATCGCCTCAAGGGGATGTCCGATGTCCAGGAAGAGCCATCCCAGTTCGGCCACAGCGTCCCACTGTTCAGGATCGTGTGTAATGGCGAGCCCATAGCGGGCGATAGCACGGTCATAGGCGTGAAGCTTCCAGGCGTTTCGTGCGCCGAGCAGGAGGATGTCGCGGTTGCTGGGCTCCTGGGCTCTTGCGAGCGTCGTAGCCCAGACGCCAAGGAGACCCCAGATTAAGATCTGGATGGTGACTCGATGGTGTATGTGGGACATCCGGCTACTCTCCCAACAGGACAGCGATGTGTCGTTCGGCGTCTACAAATTTTCCGCGGTTATGGAGTTCGAGTGCGAGTTGCATTCTCATGTCTTTGCGGAGTGGTTCAAGGCCAACTAATCGGGTGAGTGTCGTGAGGATCTCGTCGTGCTTGTTGGTCTTTCGTAGGGTCTCAAGAAGACCCGTCCACGCTTGTGTGTTGTCGGGATGCGCGTCAAGGACGAGTCGAAACTGTTGTTCCGCATCGGCAAGCTGTCCGGTGGCCATCAAGACCCATCCCAGCTCTTGCTGTATCTCGTGGAGGTGGGGGTTGCGTGTGAGTAAGGCGCGATAACGCTTGACGGCGACGTGAGGCATCCCAGCTTTTGTGGCGTTCCTGGCGCCCATGAGGAGGAGGAAGTGTTCGTCGATCTTTCCATCTGGTTCTTGAGCCGTAGCGAGTGAGGTGAAACCGACGAGGAGGAGGACAAAGAGCAGAGTTCGTGGTGTGGCATGGCAATGGTGTCTCATCGTGGGGAGTCTCCTAAGAGCGTGGAAAAGTGATGTTCGGCTTCGATGTATCGACCAGTGTGGTGGAGGGTCAGTGCCAGGCGCAGTCGTAATCCATGATTGTCAGGGACTGTGGCAACGACGCGGCGCCAGATGTCCAACGCAGCGTCTGTGGTGTTTGCTCGATCGAGGACCTCGCCAAGTTTGACAAAGGATTCAATGTCGTATCGGTGAAGCTGTGAGGGGGCCATCTGGCGGTAGAGGTGTTGTGCGATCACTGGATCTGGTGTTGTGGATGCCCTGGCGATTCGTTCAAGGGCAATGTCGGTTGAGTAGAACCAAGTGAAGGCTTCCCAAACAATAATGACCCAGAGGGTTCCACACAGGAGAAGGAGTCGTGGAGATGTGACAAGGTCGTGAGGGGTTATGCGGGGGAACATGAGGAGTGCGCCTCAAGAAAGGTGGTCAGAGCATCGGATGCGTGTTCCGGTTGGGTCATGAATGATGCGGTGATTCGGTACCATCGTCCAACGACGATATCTTTACAGTGGTGGATGGTGATGGTCGTGGTGAATTGTCCCTGTGGGGTGAACAGGGTGACCATGGTTTGTGTCTGTGGTGACAGAGGGGCGTAGGTGAGAAACGTCAGCGTGTCAGCCGTGATGTGTTCCGTAATAACGTAGTGTGGGGGAGTGGTATGAATGCGGAGTGGGAGTTGAGAAGTAGGCTGGTGGTCGGATGGGGGGGTGAACCAGCCGTGCGTGTATGAGAGAAGCCATCGCGTCAGCGAGGATGGTGTCGGATCAAATTGACGGAGGAAGATGGGCAGCATGTGATTGAAACAGAACTCAGTAATGGTGTCCTTGTCGATTCGACTGAGGTTGGTAAATTGGACACCGTATCGGAAGATTCCCGTGGGAGATGTGGTTTTGTGGACGTAGAGGACGAGCCCGACACAGGTGAACAAGCGTGATCCTAAATGCAGTCGTAGGCGAATAGGTTCGCGAAGCGGGAGGGCGGTGAAGGTTGTTAACCCCATGCCGTCGGCAGTCAGATCTGTGACGGTACCCAACCCACTGACCGCACATCCATAGTCGTCATGTTCGTACTGGACGGGGAGATTTCCTAGAAATCGCGATTCTTTTCGGCGGTGGAGCGGAGCGGTGACTTTTGTAATGACGGTCCAGGCAAGATAGGCATTGACTGCGCTCCAGAAGATGCCGATCCCGAGTCCCAGCCAGTTGTGCGAGGTACCGTAGGCCCATTTAAGCCCCCCCCATTCGATGGCTGTTATACCTAAGATGATAATCGTGAATTGGGGGATGAGGGTAGAGAAGCGTGCGGTTTCACCGGCTCCCTTTACCGTCACGATGAATCGACCTTTTAAGCGGAGGAGGGCTTTGACCATGGCTTTCATTAAGACAAAGAAGTTCATCATGTTGTGGACCTCTTCATCGCGAATTCGGCTGTAGCCACGGCTGACAATCTTCACGGTGGCAATGACCGCAGTCAGAAAGATGGTATAGCGCCAGATGAACGGCCAATTGAAGGGCACCACCGGATACCAGTTCGTGAGGAGCATGATGGCTGGGGTAATGAAGTAGATGAGTTTTGGGAGCCCGATGAACCAACTGAACACCGTGGCGAAGAAGCAGAGTCGTTGGGGCAGCGTGAGTGCTTTTGCAAAGAGTGGGTTATCGACAAAGAGGAGACTAATATTGCCTTCAGCCCATCGGAGTTTTTGGATGTGGTAGTCCTTGAGATCGGTTGCCGCTAAACCACTTGAGAGTGGTTCGTTATGGTAGATTCCTTTCCATCCACGTTTGTAGAGGCGGACGCTGGTATGGAGGTCCTCGGTAATAGTTTCGATGGCAAATCCGTTGACGTCGTCAATAGCGGTGCGCCGAAAGACGGCCGATGTGCCGGCGAAAAAGGCGGAATTCCAGTAGTCCATCCCGGGCATAATAAGGCGATAAAACATATCGCCTTCGTTCCATTTGATATGTGTGGCTTGGTGAAATCGGAACGAAAAGGAATCAACGTTATAGTAATTCTGTGGGGTCTGGACGAACGCAACATGGGGATCCGTCAGATAGCCCAGTGTCTTGTCGAGAAAGTCTGGTTGGGGCACGTAGTCCGCATCGAAGATGGCAATAAAATCCCCCCTGGTAACCGAGAGGGCGTGATTGAGGTTGCCGGCCTTGGCGTGGACGCGTTCGGTTCGTGTCAGGTATTTGCACCCTAGTTCAGTGGCGAGCGCGGCACATTCGGGCCGATGGCCATCGTCAAGGATGTAAGTGGTATGGGGATAGGTGATATTGAGACAGCCCCGGACGGTTTTTCGGACAAGTTCGATATCTTCTTTGTAGGTGGGGATGTAGACATCGACGCGTAAGTTGGGTGGAGCTGGAGGCGGTGTGCGGGTCAGTGGATGCCAGATAAGAAAGAAGTAGAGGGTGAGCGACAGAAATCCGTGGAGTTCGGCATAGTAGAAGAGGAGCGAGAACCACCAGGCGTCCCAGTTGATGGTATAGACCAGACGATAGACGAGGTAATAGAGATAGATTGCGAGGGTGAGGACCATCACGGTTTGGTGAAATCGTCGTGTCGATGGCGTCATAAATATAGTGGTGTGTGTAATGGGTTGTTGGAACGGTTATCGGCAAATGTGGACGGGAAGTTGAGGACTGTGTGGCGAAAGAGTAGTCTAGACGGGTTCGATGATGGCTGCGGATAATGCCTGAGGGTCAACGTGGGTATAGAAGTGACTGGGATGCCGTGCGTCCGTACACAGATTGTCGCTGGCGGCAGGCGTATAATCAGGTTCGCCCACATAGCGCGCTGGGCTATCGGCTCCCCGCTCCAGAAGCCATCGAACCCCAACCGATGTACGCATGACTAACATTGGGAGTGGTACAACAACTGGGGGCGGGTCAATCGACCTTCGCAGACACAGGGCGCTGTGGGAGGATTTCTACGACGGCCTTGTCTCTGATATGCTGCCCCCCTTGAGGAGTAGACAGCGCTTATGACAAACTGGGGCGACTCAACAAGGAGGTGCCGGGAGATAGCCAACCCTGCCAGCGGTACCCTGCCGCTCTGCAGCGCATCGACACGTGCCCTCAGCTCGTCGAGCAGTTCAGGGAGCCGTGCGTTGCATTCGTCGTAGGTCCTGGCCTGTGAGAGCATCCTGAGCATCGCAGCCTGGGCGCTCCCCCAAGCAGCTAGAGCAGAGGGGGAGGCTTGCTCGCGTCGCCCATGAGGCAGAAGAGGCAGATCGTGTACGTCGTCACAAAGACTCGTAGGGGGTGTCGTGAAAGGATTACGCGCTGCGCTTTAGCTCCCACAGCCTGCAGCGTGAGCACTCAGGACCCTCTGCTGTGGCTCTCCTTGACACTGTCGGGCAGATCTTCAAATCGCAAGAGAAACCGCGCCCAAGGTGAAGTTTCCAATAGCCGCTATTGTCGCTGTCCGTCTGCGCCTTTTCCATATAGCACCTCAATGAATGCTTTACGTCTCTTATCGGCAACAGGCACGAATTCCATTAGTCGTTGGCTCAACAGATTGAGGTTGTACTGCGAGCCGAGCGACTCGACGGGCGCGCCCGCCCTCACACGGACAAACAGCGCAGACCTCCAGTTAGACGATACTGCTTGAGCGGTGGCGCCACAAGCGACGGTATCCCAGCGCATTAAGGACCAGAACCAGCACCCCAAGACCTATCTGCACCGATCGCGTCAGGGCTTGCGGATACAGGACCGGCAGCAGATAGTGCTCCACAAAACCACCGATGTAGCCGGCATCGCCGCCCAGTTTCCTGAATCGGTTTTCGATGGAGGTAAGTGGGCAGCCCCACCCGGCGAACTCGATGAGTACGCCCCACAGCACGCTTGGGAGATGGAACCAAGCCAGCCGTGGCCATCAGCCGGGGCAAGCTATTTGCCCACAGTACCGCTCACTTGGCTCCCGGCGATGAATGAACGATATTTGGACCCTTTGTCACGCATCGGAACGATCTTCTTATATTCTGGCGAATTACGATAGGCCTGCACTTTCTCCATACTATCGAATTCAATGATAGCGAAACGCTTAGGTGCGGGTCCATCGAGGGCCACTAAAGTTTCGCCGCGAGTCAGAAATCGGCCACCCGCGGCCTTAACAAGAGGCGTATTCGCATCGAGATATTTTTGGTAGGTCGCAGCATCGGTCACCTCAACCTCAGCAATCATATAGACTAACTGCTTGGTCTGAGCGTTGGCCACGGAAGTGCCTGCCAACGTCAATGCTAAGAGCGACATCATTACTGAAAAGAATTTGACCGAATGACTCGTTATCGATCTCAATTGAACCTCCTTGTGTTGGTGTTCCGCGTAGGAAAGGCATTACCGGCAGCCAAACGACGCAGTAGCGTTCAGCACCGTGCGTATACCCTTGTCATCGATCGCGTGCCTGGCATATTAGCACAACAGGCCATTTAAACGGGTATTGCCCGCAAATTGAGAACATGCGGCGACCATCGCGCGACGAGTGCTGCCCGGTATTGGGTACCGTCCACCTATTGAGTAGACTGATCAGTCTATCCGGAGGACCCAAATCGATCGGGCGAGAAGGCTTGGAGGGAGAATTGCGGCTCCTTGCCAAGAATCAGGTCGGTAATTAACTCACCCGTCAGGGGACCGAGAAGGATGCCGCTGCGGTAGTGTCCCGCGGCGACGATCAGATTCGGAATATTCGCAAAGCGGCCGATAGCAGGCAGGCCATCCGGCAGACGCGGACGCAGTCCCGCCCATGTCCTGTCGAAGGGTGCGCTCATCAGGTCCGGCACCATTGTCCTGGCAGCCTCGCACAGCCCTGCCACACCTGCAAGGGTGGGGGTCGAAGCGAATCCCGCTTGTTCGACGGTGGTTCCTATCAGGAGCTCCCCGTTCAGACGCGGAACAAGATATCCCACTGGGCCCCAGACGAGGTGGGTGAGTGGAGGGCGTTCGAACCGGGTTCGAACGATCTGACCTCGCACCGGCTCCATGAGAAGTCTGTGGCCGATACGGTCCAAGAGACGGCCGGTCCAGGCACCGGCGCAGGCCACGATCGTATCAGCTAGGATCGTTTTGCCACCGACGTTGACCCCGCGCAGTCTGTCCTCATCCAGAACAAAGTCGAGCGCTTGGACGTTCTCCAGGATTTCGGCGCCGCCGGCTCGTGCCCCCGCCGCCAGCCCGGATACGACTGTGCAGGGTCGGACATGGGCCTCATCCGGAAAGAAGAGCGCGCCTCCGATCTCAGGATTCAGGATGGGCTCTAAGGCGCGTACCTCACGTCCGGAAAGCTCCTCGACGCGCAGTCCGGCTGCCCGCTGCCAGGCCGCACGTCCTTTGGCCGCTTCATGCTCAGTCGGATCGCTGAGGTACAGCAGTCCCCACTGACAATACTCAATATCTTCTCCCGTCCCGTCCCGAATTTCGTCGGCCAGCGTCCGATAACGATTCCTTGCGGCAAGACAGAGGTCAAAGAAGGGTCCAGGCCCTTCCGCCTCCCCCTGAGGCACCAACATGCCCGCGGAAGCCCGCGAAGCCTCTCGCCCGAGCCCTCCGCGTTCGACCAGCACCACACGCTTGACGTGCGCTCGCGTCAGCGCGTAGGCGGTCGCGACGCCGATAATCCCGCCACCGATGATAATGACATCCGCACCTTTAGCCATAGTTATAGAAAATCCTCACGTTGCGCCATACGTGCGCTTAATGGTGAAAGACGATGTCTGGAAAAAGCACCAAGGTCATAGCAATAACGAGCAGTACCGGAACGATCGCCAGGGCATAGATCAGCCAATTCTCAGATTTCAGGTGCATGTAGTTCAGCGTGACCAGTACCGCCTTTACAGTTGCGACAGCAAAGATCAGACCGATGACAGCCGACTTTCCCAAGGGTAAACGGGTGGCGAGAACCCCGGCAACCAGCAACACAACCAGCCACACCCAGATCGCCACATAGTTCGAGTGAACCCGCTCGGTAGTCATCTGAGGTCTCCTTCAGTACGAAAGATAGAGAAGTGGAAAGAGAAAGATCCAGACGACGTCGACAAAGTGCCAGTACAGCCCAGCAATCTCGATCCGATACCCGGTGCTCAGCCCCCTCCCGGCTGCCAGTAACAAGACGACGTTTACAATAATCCCAGCCAGAACGTGTAGCGCGTGCAGTCCCGTCAGCATGTAGTAGAAAGACCAGAAGGAACCGCTCCACGGTGCGACACCCTCCGTGATGTGGGAGGTATATTCATATGCCTTAATTCCGAGGAACGTGAGTCCGAGTAGGACGGTGAATAGCAGGAATCTTTGCACCCCACGCTGGTCCATCTTTTGGTAGGCGGCAAAGGCCATTGCCATGGTCATACTGCTGGTCAGCAGGACAAAGGTGTTGATCGTTGCCAGGGAGGTGCTCAGATGGGCGGCCTCTGCCGACCATCCCGGGCCGCCCGCCCGAGCCATGATATAACTGCCGACGGCGCCTCCAAAGATCATGACCTCAGAGGCAATCAACCACCAGATGGCGATCTTGCCGCGAAGCGCGGGATCGGGCTGTTCGGATACAACGGTCATGCGCGTCACGACTTCTCCTCGGCAGTTCTTACAGCAAGGGCGCAATCCTGCGACAGATAATCTTCGCGAACCCCCGGAGGGCTGTACTCATACGGGCCGCGGTAGACGGTCGGGATCGTTTCCCCCCAGTTGCCATGGGGCGGAGGCGAGGGGGCTGTCCACTCAAGCGTCGCCGCCTCCCACGGGTTAGGGTCCGCCTTCTTCCCGGCCACGATGCTCCAGGCAAAGTTGATCAGGAACGGAAGCTGGGCGGCGATGAGCCCGATCGCGCTGATCGTAATGTAGACGTTCCACGGTTGAATCGCTGTCAGAAACTCGTATTGGAGCGGGTTGGCGATGCGGCGCGGCATCCCGGCAAGGCCGACGGCATGCATCGGAAAAAAAGTCAGATTGAAGAAGATGAGGGTGAGTACAAAGTGCAGTTTTCCCAGAAGATTGTTCATCATCCGACCGAACATCTTTGGAAACCAGAAGTAGAGTCCGGTAAAACCGCCGAATATGACGACGCTTAACAGGACCGTATGAAAGTGGGCGACGACGAAGTAGGTACCGTGGACCTGGATGTTGACCGGCGCTGAACCAAGAACAATGCCGGTGAGACCTCCGCTGATAAACATCGCGATAAACCCCAAGGCCCAGAGCATCGGCGGCGCAAAGCGGATCGAGCCTTTCCACAGGGTCAGTATCATCGAGAAGATGATGAGCGCAATCGGGACGGAGATCAGGATGGTGCTGATGCTGAACGGCATGACGAGGCGGGGATCCATGCCGCTGACGAACATGTGATGCGCCCAGACGACAATACTGAGGAACCCTGTAGTGAGGGTCGAGTAGATGATCCATCGGTAGCCGAAGATCGGTTTCCTCGAGAAGACAGCCAGGACCTCCAGCACTGCCCCAAGCCCCGGCAACAGGAGGACGTACACCTCGGGATGGCCAAAGAACCAGAAGAGATGCTCCCAGAGCATGGGGTCGCCACCTCCTCCAGGTACAAAGAAGCTGGTGTCCAGGAGCCGATCCATCAACAGCATCACGGCTGCCGCGATCAGCGGTCCGACAGAGAGCAGGAAAATAACCGAAGCAGTGAGTAGTTGCCAGATCACGAGTGGAAGACGGAAAAAGGTCATTCCCGGTGCCCGCATGGTGATGGCGGTGGTGAGAAAATTGACGCCACCCATCAGGAAGGAGGCAAACTCAAGCGCGTGCGCCAGCAGCCAGAGATTGATCCCCCAGTTCACGTCGGTATACTCCGCCCTCGCGCTGAGCGGCGCATAGCCGGTCCAACCGGCAGAGGCCGCCCCACCGGGAACAAAGAATGATGCCAAGATCACGAAGGCGGAGACCGCAAGGATCCAAAAGGAGAGCATGTTGAGTCGTGGGAAGGCCATATCTCTGGCCCCGATCATCAGTGGGATCAGGAAGTTTCCGAACGATCCCAGCAAGATCGGCATGGCCACAAAGAATACCATGATCGTGCCGTGGTTGGTGATAAGTGCGTTGTAGGTCTCCGGTCCCACATAGCCGAATCCAGGGATCGACTCATCCGGAAAGGCAAGCTGCCAGCGCATGACGTAGGCCAGGTAGCCTCCCACAAATGCCATAAAGAGGCCAAGGAAGAGATATTGCTTGGCGATCGTTTTGTGGTCGGTCGAAAAAACATAGGTACGCCAGAAGCCACGCGCCTCATGCGCGGTATGGGCAACCGGCGTCGGAATGGGAGCCACCCTGGGGGGGGTTGTCATGGTTGGTCTATGTCCGTGAAATAACTCAGCGTAGGATTGTCCTTTCCGAAGTGGAAGGCCACTGTTCCTTCACCCACTGATCGTACTCCTCAGCAGTATGGACGGTCAAATGTCCGATCATTCCGGAGTGGCCGAATCCACAGAGTTCCGTACAGGGAATAGCGAATACGCCGGTCTTGGTAGCCTGGAACCAGGCATGAAACTCACGTCCGGGTACGACGTTCTGCTGCAGGCGCAAATTTGGCAAGAACAGGCTGTGGATGACATCCTTTGACCTGAGCGTGATACCGACAACCTTGTTGAGCGGGACGTGGAGCTCATTGTCGAGTTGAAGATCATCCGCCGTCCCAAACTGACCGTCCGGTCCTGGGTAGAGGATCTCCCAGTTGAACTGTTTTCCGGTCACCTGCACCTGAAGCTCGCTCGGCGGCACCTGAAGCTTGATCTTTGCCCACGCGTCGCCTCCACGAAAATCGATCCACAGGTCAATCGCGAGGACGAGTGCGGTTGGGATAAGTAACCATGCGGCATGCGAGAGTCTATCGCCGGTGATGTAGGCGGCGCGTTTCTCGCCGCGGCGGCGGAAGAGCAGCGCGAAGCTAAGGAGCGCTCCAACGGTTACGATGAACCAGGCCAGCGTGATGTAAAAGATCATCCAGAAGAGCGAGTCGATCTCACCCCCGTATGTTGAGATATTTTCAGGAAGCCAGTCAAGAAACATGCGACACGCACCTTGATCAAAGCTGCCACGTTATGGCAGGCACAGCGTAAAGAAACACTCTAAGGGTTCTAACACTCGCCTCAGGCGGTGTCAATGTTAATTCGGGCTAGGTGACCGTCGGGATTTGGACATCAGTCGCAGTGTTGCCGGAGGTCCCAGCAGGAGTGGCTGCGTGGCTACCGGCGGCGTATCCGGGGGAGCAATCAGTACTTGCGCCAGCTTTGTGGCGTTGCTATGATTCGCGGGATCGGTATTGTCACAATGATTCGCGCTCCCTCACATCTCACACAGGAGAACTCGGCGGTCTATACCGCCCGCGATTCCGAGCAACCTCGAGCTGGTTTAGGGCGAAGCGATCCTATATTCCCCCAGGATCTGTCGAAGGCGCTGGCCGTTGATGAGCTCGAGGGCTGCCCCCTCGGTGAGTTTCGGAACCTCTTCAGAGAAGAAGCCGGTTGTGATGAAGATGCCCTTCAATGCCCTTTCGGCAAGTACCGTGTCGCTCAGGGCAATAATCTGAGCGGAGGTGATCGGCACCTCAGGCGGGATCAGGACGCAACGTACGATATAGCTGCCGCCGGTGATTGGTTGGGGATTGAGGGCGGTGATGTCGATCTCCCCTTGTTTGTTGCGATGGCAACTCGTGATGGACAGTCCCATCTGCTCCAGGAGGCGGAAACAGAGGCGTTCGAACTGTTCGGGGGCGAGCCGTTCCAGTCGCTGCTGTTCGACGCCCCTGGGTTGGTAGTAGGCCTTTTCGACGGCTACCGGTGGCGAAGAACGATTGAGCAAAAGAATAAGGCCCAAGCCGAGCAGGATCGCCATTGTAACGAGAATAAACATGCACCGTGCTCTTCAGGGACCAACTGAGATGAACAGACAGGGAGTTTCTATTTGTACATCTCTTCGAAGATTCGATCTTTCTGGCCTTTTTGGATCAAGCGGTCATGGCGAAATGCTTGTTTCATTGCGCTTCCAAGGCAGACTAAGATCAGGATGAGCATTCCGATGATCGGGATGTTGTCCGGCTGCGTCGCAATAGCAATAACATTCTCCATGCAGAGCCTCCTTTCAGTCGAGATTCTAACACCACTACACGTGAGGGCAAGTCTTTTGTCTGAAACTCTACCTCCTCAGATTCAGAAGCGTCATCTTCTTCGATGGAAGACTCCTGGAAACGAGGTAAGGGTGGGAGGCGACTGATGCAGTGGTCGATTCGTATCCTTGTGCTCAGCTTGTTTCTGGTCGAGCACGCCTGGGGGGCTCAGCCGGTGCCGGCTCGGCCCGGTGAGGCCGACCAAGCGTACCGACTTGGCGTACGTTTGCAGCAGGAGGGACGATTGGCGGAGGCGATTGAGGCATTCCGATCCACCCTTCGGCTTAACCCTATGCGTACCGTCGCCTATGTGAGGCTCAAGGAAGTATATGGTCGTGGTCGGACGAGCGATCAGGTGGTTGCAGAGCTCAAACAGCAGACTGATCAGGACGACACCGACTTTGTATCGTGGAATCTGCTTGGTATCCTCTATGCCAAGCAAAGGCGCTGGGCTGACGCCATGGCCGCATTGCAGCGAGCAGTGCAGATTCAGCCTGCAGATGTCGATGCATGGACGAGTCTCGGGTGGCTCTCGTCGGAATTAGGGCAGATCGAAAAGGGCCGCGAAGCCTTCCGTCGAGCCCTTGTTCTCGATCCTGCCTATGGGCGCGCTCATGCCGGCCTGGCTGGGCTGTATGCGGAGACGGGTGGTAGCTATGATAAGGCGATAGAGGAGTATCGGCTCGCGTTATCGGTTGAGCCGGATAATCCGGCCTACCTGTATGATATGGGGTGGGTCTACTACCGGAAGGGGATGACCGATGAAGCGCTGAAGATCTTGACGGAGGCGTCAATCCTCAGTCCGGACGATGCGACAGGGCGGGCGAAGATCGGGTGGGCGCGGCTTCGTCGCAAGGAGTACAGGGCTGCTATGGAGGAGTTTGAGCGGGCGTTGCGCATACAGCCGACCTATGCCTTTGCTCGGTTCGGGCTGGCGCGAGCGCTTCAGGCAGAGGGAAACGACGAAGCGGCTGCTTTGGAGTACAAGCGGGCATGGCGGGAAGCCGATAACGATATCTATCTGTTGTACCTTATTAAGCTCTCCTTGCAACGAAACCTTTGGGTAGTTTTCCTGGTAGTGGCATCGGCGATGGGTCTGACGCTGCTATGGCTCATGCGGCGCAGAGGTCCCCCTGAGGCTTCTAGGCCTGAGCCTGGAAAGTGATGGTGATGAACGAATAGGCCGCACTATCTTCGGAACCGAAAATGCTCTTGCCGCAACCTCACCTTCGTCAACAGGAAATTTCCGCTAGAACGCATTTTGCGCTTGACAAGTACTATATGTCGTAGTAATTAAAGTCCAGTTATACAATATATGGTGTGATGGTGCGAATGAGCGTGTACCTAAGACGTTGGAGATAGATAGCTTCATCGTGCGTATTACATTGAGTGCTCGGGATTCAAGCATGTTCAAGTTGCCACAAACAGCCCAGATAGAGGAGGACGCAATGCTTGGTAAGACGGGCGAGTCAACGTTTCGCGAGATTGAGCAGGGAGGAGACGTGACGCAGGCGTTTGGACCGCGTCCGGCGAAGACCGGTCAGTGGAGTGAATCGGCCCTCCGCGTCCTCAAAGAGCGTTACCTGATGAGGGACGCGACAGGTGTCAAAGAGACGCCGGAGGAGATGTGCTGGCGTGTCGCGGTAGCCATAGCCAAGGCTGAAGGGCAGTGGGGGAGAAGTGAGGCGGAAGCTCTTCAGGTAGCAGAATCGTTTTACGATGTGATGGTTGAAGGGAAGTTCCTTCCTAACTCTCCCACGATGATGAATGCCGGCAAAGAGAACGGGATGCAGTATTCGGCCTGTTTTGTGCTTCCCGTCGAGGATTCCATGGAGGGGATCTTCGAGGCGGTGAAAAGGGCGGCGATCATCCATCAGTCCGGCGGCGGGACCGGCTTTGCGTTCTCGCGCCTCAGGCCGAAGGATACCCTTGTCAAGTCAACGGGCGGCAAAGCGAGCGGTCCTATCAGCTTCCTTCGAGTTTTTAATGCCGCCACCGAGGCTGTCAAACAAGGAGGTGCCAGACGTGGCGCCAACATGGGGATTCTCAAGGTGGATCATCCTGACATCCTGGAGTTCATCGACTGTAAGCTGGACGGCGGGATTACCAACTTTAATATCTCCGTAGCTGCCACCAAAACCTTCATGGACGCCCTCGAGAAGGACGAGACCTACGAGTTGGTCGATCCTCATACCAAGTTCGTCACCGGCCACCTGCGAGCCGGTGAGGTCTTTCAGCGGATCGTTCAGGCGGCCTGGCGGACCGGCGACCCTGGGATGATCTTCATCGATCGCATCAACGCAAGTCCGTCCAATCCGATCCCACAGGATGAGGTGATCGAGGCCACGAATCCCTGTGGTGAGCAGCCGCTTGGGCCCAATGATGCCTGTAACCTGGGTTCGGTCAATCTGGCCAGATTTTACCTCCCCTCGATTCCCGTAGATTCCGGGGTGACGGAGCGAATCGATTGGGTTGGCCTGGAGCAGGTGGTGCAGACGGCGGTCCGCTTCCTAGATGACGTGATTGACGTGAACCCTTATCCGCTGCAGGATATTACTGAGGAGGTTCATAAGAATCGGCGGATCGGCCTCGGCGTTATGGGCTGGGCCGACCTGTTGCTTGAGCTTGGCCTTCCATACGACAGCGACGAGGCGGTCACGTTGGGTGAGGAGATCATGGGCTTCATTCGGCGAATCGGCCACGATGCCTCCGCGAAGTTGGCGGAGGCGCGTGGGCCGTTTCCTCGCTGGTCACGGAGTATTTATAAAGGCAAGAAACCTCTTCGCAACTCTACCGTCACGACTATTGCGCCTACCGGGACGATCAGTATTATCGTGGGTTGCTCTTCCGGGATCGAGCCGATCTTTGCTGTCGCGTTCAGCCACATCGTAGGAGATCGGCACCTGACCTTCGTGAATCCGATCTTCGAGGAGATTGCGAAGCGGCGCGGCTTCTACAGTGAAGAGCTGATGCGCCGGGTGGCCGAGCGAGGGACGGTTCGCGGGCTTGAAGGCGTGCCGGAGGACGTTCAGCGAGTCTTCGTCACAGCTCACGAGATCGCGCCTGCCTGGCATGTCAAGATGCAGGCAGCCTTCCAGAAGCAGACCGATAATGGCGTTTCTAAGACGATCAACCTGCCTAACTCGGCGACGCCTGAAGACATCGCCAAGGCCTATATGACGGCGTATGAGCTTGGCTGCCTCGGGATCACAGTCTTCCGCGACGGCTGTAAGGACACACAGGTCTTGCATCTCGGCACCGGCGCCAAGCCCGCCCTGAGCCCAGCCGAAGAGCCTGCCTTGAGTGCGGCCGAAGTAGTGGCACAGCAGGAGGCGCCGCAAGCGATCCCAATCGTTATGAAGACGGGCCTAGAGGCGGCGCTCAAGGTCAAGCCGAGGCCGCGGACCATGAAGGGCGTCACATACAGGGCGGAGACGCCGCTTGGGACCGCCTTCGTTACCGTCAATCAGAACGGCGAAGGTGAGCCGTTTGAGGTCTTCGCCAGCGTCGGGAAGGCCGGAAGCGATACCTCTGCGGTGTCCGAGGCGATCGGTCGACTCCTCTCGATGATCCTCAGGCTGCCGTCATCGATGTCGCCCAGAGAGCGAGTTGAGCAGATTGTGAGCCAACTCTCAGGCATCGGCGGCCGGCGGCCGATGGGCTTTGGTAAGGATCGGGTCCGGTCGCTTCCGGATGCCATCGCCCAGGTCCTGGCCGAGCATATCGGCCTCACCGAGCCAGGCGTGCAAGAGATGCAGGCAGCTCGCGGCAAGACGACCGAGAAAGCAGGCGACATGTGCCCGGACTGCGGCTCGGCGACCCTCGTCTACGAAGAGGGTTGCCAGAAGTGCTACTCCTGCGGATTTAGTGAATGTTAGATTGTATGTCGAATATTGCTCAACCTTACGTAGTTCGGCACTATGGAGACTTGAGGTCTCGCAGGAGGACGTCCTATGTCGATTAAATCAGATGCGTGGATCAAGCGGATGGCGGTGGAGCAGCAGATGATTGCCCCGTTCGAGGAGGGGCAGGTCAGAAACGGGGTGATCTCCTATGGCCTCTCGTCGTATGGGTACGACATCCGGGTGGCAGACGAGTTTAAGATCTTTACGAATGTCAACACGACCATCGTAGATCCCAAGAACTTCGATGAGCGGTCCTTTGTCGATTTCAAGGGCGATATCTGCATCGTCCCACCCAACTCCTTTGCGCTCGCTAGAACCGTCGAGTATTTCAGGATTCCCCGTAACGTGATGACTGTATGTCTGGGAAAGTCCTCGTATGCACGCTGTGGAGTCATCCTCAATGTGACTCCGTTCGAGCCGGAGTGGGAGGGGTTTGCGACTCTTGAGATCAGTAATACGACACCGCTGCCTGCCAAGATCTATGCCAACGAAGGGATCGCGCAAGTCCTCTTTTTCGAGGGCGATGAGCCGTGTCTTGTGTCGTATGCCGACAAAAAAGGGAAATACCAGGCTCAGCAAGACATCACACTGCCAAGAATCTAATAGTTCCCCTCTGCGTTCTAACTCGGTACAACGACTGCTGAAGTGAGTAGAGAGCGTGCAAACAAAATTTAAATTTTTGTACGATTTCTGTTGACACAGGTAGAACGGTCGTTGTAAAGATATCAACAACGATGAGGTGGGCTGTTGTTGATCCGGTTGTTTTCGTCAGAGACACGTGTAAGTCTCCTCACTTTTCTTTTCACTAGGTTGGATAAGCGCTTTTATGTGAGAGAGTTGGCGCGACACCTTGGACGGGATATCTCTGGGGTCAAGCGGGAGTTGGACAATCTTGAGAGGGCTGGCGTAGTGACGAGTGAAAAGGTTGGGAATCTTCGGTACTACCGGGTAAATAAGGCGTCGCCCCTTTACACCGAGCTCAAGGGGATCATCGCGAAGACCACCGGCATTCACGCGAGTCTCCGAGAAGGACTCAGAAAGATCAAAGGAATCCAACGAGCCTTGGTCTATGGAACGGGGCAGCACGAGGTCGAAGAAGGCCTCGGCCCCATTCGGTTGATGGTTATTGGTCGGGTCGATTTGAACGATCTTAACGATGCGATAAGGGGATTGGAAAGCCGCCTGAATCGCGAGATTAACTACCTCGTATTTGACGAAGCCGAATATCAGCGGAGAAAGGCAGAGGATGACCCGTTCCTGGTTGAAGTCCTTAAGGGCCGAAAGTCAATCCTGATCGGAACGGACGATGGCCTATGAGGAGCTTCGGGAACGTGGGCTGGTTGAGGAAATTCGACCTGACTTCCGCCAGGTGTCGCTACTACTCGCACGAGCGTTGAAAGATCTGTCGACGGCCAGGGCCAACGTTGATATCGATAAGGAGTGGGCATACACTATCGCCTATCAGGGGATGGTGAGGGCAGCGAAGGCGTTGGTAATGGCCGAAGGGTGGCGACCAAGGGGTCGTGATCAAGCCAGGACGATCGTAATGTTGGTAGGGGAGCTATTGGGTGAAGAGGGACGCGCTTTGGTCAATGGTTTCGATCGTATGCGTCGCAAGCGGCAGGACTTCATGGAGGAACCGCAAACCCCGATTCCCCGGTATGAGGTCGAAGGAGCGCTGAAAGATGCGGCGGCCTTAATTGAAAGGCTCGTAGGCCTTGCACGCGAGAAAAATCCGCAGTTAGCGTTCTTGTAGTGAGATCGACCAGGGAGTCGATAGCGTCGAAAGGGGGTGAGAATCTCAATGGCAGCGAAGAAGCCGGCAGCGAAGAAGGCGGCGCCAAAGAAGGCGGCGCCAAAGAAGGCAGCAGCGAAGAAGACAGGGAAAGGGTGCTAGTCTCGATTAGCGGTGTCACAAAACGTGATGTGGAAAGGGGGTGAGAATCTCAATGGCAGCGAAGAAGAAGGCAGCGGCGAAGAAGGCGACTAAGAAGAAGTAGTTACACTGTACGGCCTTGGTGGCCGAATCGACCCCAATGAGCTGGATGTGAAACAGCTCGGCGTTGAGCGGCTTGGGGTTGATTGCCAGCAAAAGTCAGTCGGTTCTCATTACGGTGAAGATGGGCCGCTCACTGCTGGGGGGGCATTCCCCCCCAGCCGTCATTATCATTATAATGATCATATCTTAAGCTTCTGGACATCAGAGCTGAACGGTTGAATCAAACGCGTGTAACGTTGCAACTGAGGAGTTGGAAATTATTCATCAGAATGCCGGGAGGAAGTGATGGTTAAGTAGTCGGTCCTGCTATATCATTCATATTGTGCGTGAGGAACGTCTCTGAGTTCATCTTATTGATATCCAGAAATATCTCTCTGCTGAGGACCCCAGGAATCTCTATTCTGCGTGACAAGCGTTCTCGTTACCCCCCTCGCCGTTACGTCTATCCTGCGATGACGAATTCCGCTTTCTGATCGCCGAGGTGCTATGGTTCTCGCATAGCCATGTGTACTGGTTGCGGTCACGGTCCTGCCGCATGCCATTCTAACCATCCGGACTGGTATAATGGCAGGGCCTTTCTTCTTCCTCGTCAGGATTACCTCAATGCGAAGAGAACGAAACCAGTAGATGACCGTTCCACATCTCTTTACATCATCTTCACTTTGTGCTATTAGGAAGACGGGAATGCGAACGACTAGGTATGTATGGTTAGGATGGATCGTGGTGGTATCGGTAGCCGCATTTTTTGCTTTTGGGCCGGCCAACCGTACGTCATCGGCATTTGGGGAGGGAAAACCTGACCCCACGGCAGATGTCAAGATTACCAGGTTCCATCTAGTGGAAACAAAGAACGGTAAGACGATCTGGGAAGTTTGGGGCGATCGCGGTGAGGTTTTTGAGAAGACAGGCATGGCGAAGGTGATGAAGACCACTAATCCGGTGACCGTCATCCTCTATTCTGAGCAGGGCAAACTGACGGTCCGGTCGGATAGTGCCACGTTGAACACGCGGACGAAGAATATCCATATGGAGCGTAACGTGAGGGCGATTTCGGAGCAGGGTAATAGCCTGCAGACCCAGTCCCTGGACTGGTCGGCCAGGGACCATCGGGTGTACACTCGATCGCCTGTTACGTTAGTACGGGGCGGGCTGACGAGTTCGGGAGTGGGATTGGAGGCAGAGACCGATCTTGAACGTGTGAGATTTTTAAGTCGCGTACAGTCGCATCTGCTTCCCGGGAGTGCCGAGCTGGCGACTAAAGCCCGCTCTGGCTCGCAAAACGGAGGAACTCGATGAATTACCGCGGCTGGGCTACCACAGTTATTGTGCTGGTGAATCTTGTCTGGCTGGTCGGTTCTGCGCGCGCCCAGGAGCAGCAGAAAGGAAAGAACCCGATTACGATTACCTCTGATCGCTTGGAGGTCAACCGGAAGCTCCATTCTGCGGTCTATGTAGGGAACGTGATGGTTGATGACAAGGAGAAGGATCTGGTTATTCTCTCTGACACGATGGAGTTCCTCTTCGATGAGAAGATGGAGCGGATCGAAAAGGGAGTGGCCGCCGGCAACGTCAGGATCACCAAAGGGGAGAAAAAGGGCACCGGCGACCAGCTCGAGTTGTTTCGCGATGAAAACAGGGTAGTCCTCACAGGAGATCCCAGGGTCTGGCAAGATAACGATCTGATCACCGGAACGAAGGTTACCGTTTTCTTGAAGGAGGACAGGGCAATTGTTGAAGGCGGTCCCTCAAAGCGCGTAACGGCTATCCTGTACCCCAAGGCTGAGGGGGCGGAGCGGTCGAAGTCGGAAGCGCCGAGCAAGGCTGACCAACCGGCAGCGTCGAAGGGGGGTTCCTGAATCGGGATGGAGCGGACCCTTCGGGCAGACAACCTCGTTAAGTCGTTCAAGGGTCGAAAGGTCGTTGCAGGCGTTAGTATCAGCCTCGAAGCCGGGGAGGTAGTTGGCCTGCTGGGGCCCAATGGCGCCGGAAAGACGACGACCTTCTATATGGTCCTTGGGCTGTTGAAGCCTGATCTGGGTCGTGTCATGTTAAATGGGGAAGACGTCACCGATCTCCCAGTGTACAAACGGGCCCGTAAGGGTTTAGGGTTTCTTCCGCAGGAGCCCTCAATCTTCCGCAAACTTACAGTGGAACAGAATGTGATGGCTATTCTCGAGATCCTGGACCTGTCAGAAGAAGAACGACGGGCACGGCTTGAGGGCCTTCTTCAGGAACTGGATCTCACCCACCTCGCCAAGAGCAAGGCCTACACGCTATCAGGTGGCGAACGCCGCCGAGCGGAGATCACCAGGGCCCTTGTGACCTCTCCGGATTTCATGCTGCTGGACGAGCCGTTCGCGGGAATTGATCCTATCGCGATAGCCGATATCCAGGCTATCATTGCCCGGCTCAAAGTGAAGGGTGTTGGAGTGTTAATAACCGATCACAATGTACGAGAGACCTTGCAGATTGTTGATCGCGCCTATCTGATCCATGAAGGCAAGGTGTTGGTCTCCGGCACCGCCAACGAGCTGGCATCAGACGAGCGGGCCAGGGAGATCTACCTGGGTGAACGGTTTAGCCTGTAAGGATGAACGCTATGGCCTTTGAAGCGAAACTCAGCCTACGACAGGCGCAGAAGATGGTTATGACGCCGATGCTGCAGCAGGCGATTAACCTCTTGCAGCTATCGCGGCTGGAATTGCTTCAGGCGGTACGGCAGGAGGTGGAGGAGAATCCTGTCCTGGAAGAGACAATAGAGGAAACGGAGGAGTTGGATGATGTACCGGCGTTGAAGTCCGTTGTCGAGGAGCCGACGATCGAACGTAATGGGGAAGGGCAGGTCGCAGAAATCGATTGGGAAAGTTATCTGCAGGACGCCTCAGACTATCGGCCATCTATCCAATACGAGTCGGTCGATCGGTTCGATAGCGAGAGCATGCTCACCAGGCCTGGCTCCCTCCAGGACCATCTGCTCTTCCAGCTTCACCTGACCGTTAGAGATCAGGAACTCCTCAGACTGGGCTGCCTCATCGCCGGAGAGCTGGACGATAACGGATACCTTCGCAGCAGCATCGAGGAGCTGGCGTCGCTGGCTGGCGCTTCCGTGGAGTCGATGGAGTCGGCCCTTCGGCTTGTCCAGGGTTTTGATCCTGCCGGGGTGGGGGCGCGGGATCTTCAGGAATGCCTGCTCATTCAGCTTAGGACGCGACCGGAAGGACATGCGCTGGCTGAGGCCATTGTCGGCAATCATCTCCATGATCTGGAGCGCCACCGATTCGGAAAGATTGCGGCTGCGCTGGGGGTCTCGCTCAGCGAGGTGCAAGAAGCGGTGACGCTCATCGCTTCTTTGGAACCCAAACCAGGAAAGAACTACAGCAGTGAGGAGCCGCAATATATTACGCCTGATGTGTATATTCTCAAGGTCGATGGACGATTGGTGGTGGCGCTGAATGAAGACGGTCTTCCGCGCCTTCGAGTTAGTCGATATTATCGGCAGATCCTTTCCAAGCAAGCGCTTGCCCCTCGCGAGGCCCGTGGTTACGTCGAAGAGAAGATGCGCTCTGCCCTCTGGTTCATCCGGAGCATTGAACAGCGGAAACGGACGCTTATCAAGGTCACCGAAAGCCTGGTGAAATACCAGAGGGATTTCTTCGAGTTCGGGATCTCCCACCTCAAGCCCCTGACGCTGCGCGAAGTGGCCGATGATATCTCGATGCATGAGTCTACCATCAGTCGCGTGACCACGAACAAGCATGTCCAGACTCCGCAGGGACTGTTTGGGCTGAAATACTTTTTTCACCGTGGTGTGTCATCAACCGTTGGTGAAGCCGTCTCTTCTCGAAGGGTGAAGGACATGGTTCGGCGATACTTGACGGAAGAAGACTCTCACAAACCGCTGAGTGACCAGAAGATCGTGGAGATCCTAGCGAGGGTTCACGGGGTCGAGATCGCCCGTCGAACCGTAGCCAAGTATCGTGGTCAGCTCAAGATCCCCTCATCCAATCAACGTCGCTACGTGTAAGACGGTGTACAGGCATCTCACTCTCTGTCGAGGAGTCAACTGATGCAGATTACCATTACGACACGCAATATCGAGAACACTGAAGCTCTCAAACGTTACGCGGAGGAGAAGATCGCCCGTCTGCAGAAGTTCGTGGATCAGATTACCTCAGTCCATATCATCCTCTCAGTCGAGAAGCATCGACAGATCGCGGAGGTGACGCTCCACGTACGAGAGCTGACCATCCGGGGAGAAGAATCAAGCACTGATCTGTATTCCGCCATTGACCTCGTGGCCGATAAGATCGAACGTCAGATCCTTCGCTATAAGGAGAAGATTGTCGACCACTCCGGTCGGGGCTTGGGCCGGTTGCGGTCTAAGGAAGAGACGGTGTCTGCAGAGGCTGAGCCCTCCTGGGAAGAGGGCCCCCGCATCGTCAAGACCAAGCATTTCGCCATGAAACCGCTATCTCCTGATGAGGCCGCCATACAGATGGACTTGGTAGGCCACAATTTTTTTGTGTTCCGAAATGCTCGGACACAGGAGGTTAATGTCCTGTATCGACGACGTGATGGGGATTATGGCTTGATCGAACCCAGGAGTTGAGCGCTCTTACCTGTAAGCGTCAGGCGTGAGGGTAAGGTGTGGAGGGATGGTCTTTTCACCTCTTACGCTTCACGCTCACGAATGTGTTTGCTGAAAGTCGATGGGATAGCTGAACACTTAGTTGTAGACACGTCGATATTGCTCCGAAGATTCGGTGACAGGGTAGTCATGTGATGGCGAATGCAAAGGGTGCGATGCGGTGAAGGCGGCCGAGGTTGTGATTATTACCGGTGTATCCGGGGCCGGTAAGAGTCAGGCGATTAAGTGTTTAGAGGACATTGGCTTTTTCTGTATCGATAACCTACCGACTACATTAATCCCCACCTTCGTTCGGCTCTGCACGCAATCTGAGCATGCGATCGAGCGGGTTGCCCTTGTCATCGACGTTCGGGAGGGAGAGTTTCTGGCCCCGGTGTTCGACATCCTGGCGATGCTTCGGGCTGACGGGCATACCGTCAAGATTGTTTTCCTGGACGCAAGCAATGAGGTCCTTGTGCGGCGCTTTAGCGAGAGTCGACGCCCACACCCCCTTGCGGCCGGAAAGTCGGTCCTGTCAGGGATCGCGGCGGAGCGACAGTTGTTGACTCGCCTCCGTGATGAGGCGAATCTCACTATTGATACGAGCAGTCTGACCATTCATGACCTGAAGCGGTTCCTTTCGCAGGCATTCGTCATGGAGCGGCCCACAGCCAAGATTGCCCTCTCCCTGGTCTCTTTCGGCTATAAACATGGACTGCCCTTTGACGCCGATCTGATCTTTGATACTCGGTTCCTACCCAGCCCTCACTTTATCGATGACCTGCGGCCACTGACCGGACTTGATTCCAGGATCGGCGAGTTTCTCATGCGGGCTTCTGTAACCACGCCTTACCTTGAGCGTCTGATGGATTTGCTTGACTTTGTGACCCCTCTCTGTGAGGAGGAAGGGCGTGCCTATCTGACCATCGCGATCGGCTGCACCGGTGGCCGTCATCGTTCGGTCTTTCTGGTGGAACAGCTTGCCGGCCATTTTCGGGAGTGCGGCTATCTGATCAACGTCCGACACCGTGACATCGAAAGAGCCTGATCATGCGCTCAGCCTGTGCAAACTAGGGGAGAGCGTGTAGGCGACGCAGGATTCCTCGACCAGGATCTCCAAGGAAGGGATCTGACCGATGGGGGTTGGGGGATGCCTTACACAGGCCGACTTCTGAGGATGGACGTTGCTACCGGCCCCACCAACATGGGGGTTGACGAAGCGCTTGCCACCCTATGCCGCGAGAGTGCCACCCTGCGCTTTTACGCATGGGAGGCTCCGACGCTTTCCATCGGTTACTCTCAGCGCAGCAATGACATCGATCCGTCGGCCTGCCGCAAATCCACGGTGTATCTGGTACGCCGTCCTACGGGCGGTCGAGCTGTACTCCACCGGCAGGAGTTGACTTACAGCCTGGTTCTTCCCCTGCGTCCACCCTGGACGAAGATCTCGATCGTAGAGAGTTACCGCCAGATCAATGCCTGCCTGCTTCGGGGCCTTGAACTGCTCGGTCTGGAGGTACGGGTTGGGCGCCGCCCAAGACCCGTTGATGGTGCGCTGTCGGCGTTCTGTTTTTCGGCCATCTCGCAATATGAGGTTTTGGTGGGCAGGAAAAAGGTGATCGGCTCCGCGCAGCGGCGATTTCCCACGGCACTTCTCCAGCAGGGAAGTATCCTGTTGGATTTCGACCCTGTCGGTATCCTTGATCTTCTGCGTCCCACCGAGCGGGCTGCCGCCGCCGATGCTCTCGGGACAGTGGGCTCACTGCGGGAAGCGCTGGGACGGCTTCCTCATCGCCTGGAAGTAGAGACGGCGATCAGGAACGGCTTTGCTGAGGAGATGGGGGTCGAATTCGTGGAAGGTGAGCTTCGGCCAGAGGAGTTGCGGCTATCCGTGGAGTTAGCCACCACCCGCTATGGCTCAGAGGACTGGACCTTCCGTCGTTGATAGCGTGTGGGATCAACCTTGACAGTTTCCTTGAGCCTTTGCTACGGTATCGTTGTAACGTTATACTCGAATCTGTAAAAGCGTGTGCGCCACGAGAGTGCGGGTAGTGAGTAGTAAGAAGTGGAAGGGCATTCAAAGGGTGATAGCTCGGAGCCAGTCAGCTCCACAGGAAGAGAAGAGTGGTTGAGCACGGCAGACGCGGTCAAAAGGCGTCGACGGAAGTCACGCCGGGTTTCAAAGGGCCAAAAGCTCTCATGAACCTGCCCAACAAGCTCACGCTGGGCCGAATCTTTCTGGTTCCTATTATCATCGTATTCCTGGTCGTGGGGGAGAAAGTCCCCAATTACACCGCCGGTGTCATCTTTCTCGCCGCGGTCTTGACCGACTGGCTGGATGGCCGGATCGCCCGGAACACGCGGCAGGTGACGACGTTGGGCAAGTTGCTCGACCCTATCGCCGATAAGCTGCTCATCTCAACCGCGCTCATTGCGCTAGTGCAGGTGGGCCGCGCACCGGCCTGGATGGTTGTTCTGATTGTGGGTCGTGAACTGGCCATCACCGGGCTCAGGACGGTTGCGGCCTCACAGAGCGTCATTATCCACGCCAGCGACTTCGGAAAGCATAAGATGCTTGCAGAGGTGGCGGCGGTAACCTTCTTGATCCTCGACTGGCCTGCGCAGTGGAGTTTTATGACGATTCCCTCCCTGGGGGTTCTCTGCCTGTGGGGGGCGGTTGTGTTGAGCATTGTCTCGGGTGTCGATTATTTCTTGAAGTTCTGGAAGGTTATCGATCTGAGCCGATAAACCTTTTGGTATCTGGAGGGCGATGAGCGTACACTTGTGGCTCGTTCCGCTGGGGTATCTTGCGGGCTCTATCCCGTTCGGTCTCCTGATCGCCAAGGCATCGAAAGGAGTGGATGTACGGAAAGCCGGGAGCGGCAATATCGGCGCCACCAATGTCCTTCGCGTTGTGGGCTCTGGAGCCGGCGCTCTTACCCTTGCCCTGGACGCGTTGAAAGGGTGGGCGCCGGTTGCTTTAAGTAAGCTCCTTGGCGCGCCGGAGTTGCTCATTGCTACGGTGGGGCTGGCTGCATTTCTGGGGCATCTGTATCCGCTCTTTCTCGGCTTTCGTGGGGGAAAGGGAGTCGCCACCGCCCTGGGGGTCCTGCTTGCGCTGTTTGCAAAGATCGCGTTGCTGATCGTGGGTGTCTGGTTCTTGATTGCCGCCCTTTTTCGCTATTCGTCTCTTGCCGCCCTCACTGCCTCCATCGCGTGCCCCCTTTTCGTGTGGGCCCTTGATGGCCGACCGGCCTATGTGGGACTGGCGATCATTATCTGCGGTTTGATCCTCATCCGGCACCGCGAGAACCTGGGGCGTCTTATGGCTGGGGAAGAGGGCAAGATCGGACAAAAACTGCAAGAAGCGGATCTGCCTCGGCATGATCGGCTTGCCTTGTAGGAGCGAAATATGTCTCTCATCGTTCAGAAATACGGCGGTAGTTCCGTCGCGGATGTGGAGCGGATCAAGCAGGTGGCCCGCCGGGTGGTAGAGACGAAGATCCAGGGAAATGACTTGGTCGTGGTGGTCTCAGCTATGGCCGGAGAGACAGACCGCCTGTTACGCCTTGCCGCCCAGATTTCCGATGCGCCGGATGAACGGGAACTTGACGTCATCGTGGCCACGGGGGAACAGATCTCGATCGGTCTCCTGTCACTGGCCATCCAACAGCATGGGCACAAGGCCCGTTCTTTTACCGGGAGCCAGGTCAGGATCCAGACCGATACCGCCTACACCAAAGCAAAGATTGTGAGTGTCGAGGTTGATCGGGCACAACAGGCGCTGCGGGAAGGAGCCGTCGTTATCGTCGCCGGGTTCCAGGGGGTGACGGCGGAAGATGACGTGACAACGCTCGGGCGTGGCGGATCAGACCTGACGGCGGTAGCCATGGCGGCGGCCCTGAAGGCCGACCTCTGCGAGATTTATACCGATGTGGAAGGGGTCTATACCGCTGACCCGAATATTGTTCCGGAGGCGAGGAAGCTCGAAAAGATCTCCTACGATGAGATGCTCGAGATGGCCAGCCTCGGGGCAAAGGTGCTTCAGGCCCGGTCGGTAGAGTATGCCAAAAATTACGCCGTGCCGGTTCATGTTCGTTCCAGTTTCAATGCAAGCCAGGGGACGCTGGTGGTCCAGGAGGATGCGGAGATGGAGAAGGTGGTGGTCTCGGGGATCGCCTGCGACAAGAACGAGGCGAAGATCACCGTACTGCGCGTAGCGGATCGGCCGGGGATCGCGGCCAAGCTGTTCGGCCGTGTCGCGGAAGCCAACATTGTAGTGGATATGATCGTCCAGAACATCAGTCAGGATGGGACCACTGATATCTCGTTCACGGTCCCGAAGTCGGACTTCCCGAAGGCGATGTGGCTTGTGAACGGACTGGCCGAGGAGATCGGCGCTCAGCAGGTTGAGGGTGACGACAAAATCGCCAAGGTCTCCATCGTTGGGGTGGGGATGCGGACTCACTCCGGGGTGGCGGCGAGGATGTTTGAGGCCCTGGCGCGCGAGAACATTAACATCATGATGATTAGCACCTCTGAGATCAAGGTCTCCTGCGTCATCGATGCGAAATATGGCGAGCTGGCTGTCCGGATTCTGCATGAGATCTTCGGCCTGGCCGGGCGTACCGTAGTCGGGGAATAGTTGTGAGCGGGGTGTATACCAGACGCGAGGCGATCGCCGCCGGCCTCCTTGGCGTCGCGGTTGCCGGCATTGTGTGGGGTCCCGTCATCCTCCGTCCGTTCGGCTCTGCCCCCGCCATTGATCTTCGAACACTCCATCTTCAGGAAGATCGGCCTGCTGTGCAGGCCCACCCGTCGTCGTCGGCCAGAGTCGCAAAGGCGAAACCGACCAGCCGGGTGGACATTAATCATGCGGATGCCGCAACGCTTCAGACGCTGCCAGGGATCGGTCCGACACTGGCCCAGCGGATTATCACTTATCGGAAGGACCATGGTCGCTTTACAGACGCTGACGGCCTGATGGAGGTTGAAGGGATCGGTCCGGGACGATTTGAGAAGCTTGAGCCCTGGATCGAGGCGCGCTGAGCGATGAGTTATCGCGTTCGCTTGGAGATGTTTGAGGGCCCCCTGGATCTCTTGCTCTATCTGATTCAGGTGAACGAGATCGACATCTACGATATCCCCATTGCCAAGATTACCCAGGAATACCTGGGATGCTTGGCCCGGATGGAGGAGCTGGATCTGAAGGTCGCCGGAGAGTTCCTGGTACTGGCTGCCACGCTCATCCATATTAAGTCGAAGATGCTGATCCCGGTGCAGGAGTTGGAAGCAGAGGGGGTGTCTGCGGAAGACCCGCGACAGGAGTTGGTGGAACGCCTCCTGGAGTACAGGCGGTTCAAGGAGGCGGCTATGGAGTTTGAGGAGCTGGAGGCAGGGCAGGCGCTGCTCTATGGCAGGCCTGGTGATCTTTCAGTTCCGATCGTCGAGGGCCCCCTTGAGGTCAGTCTCTCTGCGCTGCTCCGCGCGTTCATGGCGGTCATGCAGCGAGCGCCAGAGACGATGGCTGTCGAAATTACTCCGGAAACGATCAACGTGGGAGAGCGAATGGTGGCGGTGTTGGATCGGTTGACCCTTCAGAGTCCGGTACCGTTCCTGGCCCTGTTCGAGGGGGTAACGACGCGCGCGCTATTAATTGCCACCTTCCTTGGGCTGCTCGAGCTATTGCGTCGGGGCCTGGTGCGGGCCAGACAATCGGAGCCTGGGAGCGAGATTACGATCTATCGAACTGTAGAAACGGCGGTGGGGGCTGATGGACACCAAGGCTGATCTCAGCTCGCTTGGGGTTCTTGAGGCTTTACTGTTTGTCTCCGAGGAACCGCTGTCACTGGAACGGATCGAGGAACTGCTCGACGGATGCTCAAGGGCAGAGGTAAACCGGTTGCTCGCCGACTTGCAGGAAAGATGCCGGGATCGGGATCGAGGAGTAGTCGTGACCGAGGTTGCCGGGGGCTATCGCCTGACAACCAAACCCGAGGCGGCCCCGTGGATCCAGCGGCTTCGTGGATCCAAACCGGCCAGGCTATCCAGGGCCGCGCTCGAGACCCTGGCCATCATTGCCTATAAGCAGCCGATCACAAAGCCGGAGGTCGAGGTGATCCGAGGGGTCATGGTGGACGGGGTGTTAAAGACCCTCGTAGAGCGGGATCTGGTCCGGATTCTTGGACGGAAGGCGGAGGTGGGCAGGCCGATCCTGTATGGGACCAGCCGGTCCTTTTTGGAGTATTTTGGATTCAAAGATCTCTCTGAGCTGCCGACCCTGAAGGAGATTGAGACGCTGACCCCGAACGTAGTCGAGAAGGAGGCTTCGCACGAGGACGTTGATCAAACCGAAAAGACGGAATGAGGTGACTGGCCGGCCTGTGCCGGCACGGCAGACAGGCGCTGAACAGGAACGGCTGCAGCGGTATCTGGCCCGCGCCGGGATCAGCTCGCGCAGGAGCTGCGAGAGGCTGATCCTCGAAGGGAGGGTCAGTGTCAATGGGCGGGTCGTCATCCAGCTTGGGACCAAGGTCTCACCGGGTTTCGATAAGGTGACGTGTGATGGCAGATCCGTCACACCCTCAGCCAGCCTCGTCTACCTCATACTGAATAAACCGGCAGGCGTGCTGACCACCTTGTCCGATCCGCGAGGGCGACCCGTTATTCGTGATCTGTTGCCGCCACAGGGGCTGCCCAGGCTCTTTCCTGTCGGGCGTCTTGACTATCAGACAGAAGGACTCGTACTTCTGACAAACGATGGGACGCTTGCCTACGGGCTCATGCATCCCAGCTTCGAGGTCGAGAAGGAGTATCTTGCCAAGGTGCGTGGTTGCCCTACGCCCGCCGATCTGGTCAAGTTGAAGGCGGGGGTGATGTCGAAGGGGGAAAGACTACGGGCCACCCAAGCCAAGATCGTCAGTCGTGGGGTTGGTTCCGCATGGCTTAAACTTGTCGTACACGAGGGGCGGTATCACGAGATTCGACGGCTATGCGACGCCATCGGGTACCCGGTGCTGCGGCTCCAAAGGGTTCGCCTTGGGCCGATCGTTTTAGGGAAGCTGCCCAAAGGATACTGGCGACGACTTTCCCCCGTAGAGCTTACCAGCATGCGTCGCGCAGTGGAACGGAGCCATACGTGTGGGGACCAGTAGCGGAAAGTAGCGCACGCCCCCTGGAGGGCCGGAGAGCCGGATGAAGATTACGAGGTTACGACAGAAGATCGATCAGATCGACTCCAAGATCATGTCGCTGCTTGGCGAGCGGGCCGAGGTGGTGTTCAGGATCGGACATGAAAAGGCAAAGGCGAATATGGAACTGCACGTTCCACAGCGCGAGGAGGAGATCTTTGCTCGACTGATCCGGGAGAACACGGGTCGCTTTCCCGCTCACGCGATTCGACCTGTCTTTCGTGAGATTATCTCAGCCTGTCGATCCCTGGAGGGTCCGTTAAAACTGGCCTACCTTGGCCCGGAGGGGACGTTTACTCACTTGGCCTGCGCGCGGCGGTTCGGGGTGTCGGCCCACTTTGTGCCGGTCCGCTCAATCGGTGATGTCTTTGTCGAAGTAGAGAAGGGAAATGTCGAGTACGGGGTGGTGCCGATCGAGAACTCTAGCGAAGGTGTGGTCAGCCATACCCTGGATATGTTTGTGGAGTCGGATCTGAAGATCTGTGGGGAGATTCTACTGGAGGTGTCTCATAGCCTCCTGTCCAAATCAGGCGACTTGAAGAAGGTCAAAAAGGTCTATTCGCACCCGCATGCCTTCGCCCAGTGCAGGAAATGGCTGGAGGCGAATCTACCCCGAGTTCCGCTCTATGAGGCTTCGAGTACGGCTGCGGCGGCGAAGCTCGCGACAAAGGAGCTGACAGCGGCTGCCATTGCGAGTGAACTGGCTGCCAGCCTGTATAAACTTAACGTTATTTCTCGGAAAATAGAGGATACCTCTCGTAATTTCACACGATTCTTGATAATATGTCGGACCCAAACTGCACCCACTCGTCGCGATAAAACCTCCTTGATGTTCTCGATCAAAGATCGGGTCGGGGCACTCTATCGCATCCTTGAACCGTTCGCGAAGTATCAGATTAACCTGACCAAAGTCGAATCCCGGCCATCCAAGACCAAAGCCTGGGAGTACATTTTCTATTTGGACATTGAGGGACACGTTGCCGACGAACCCGTGAAGGCGGCGCTCGCACTCCTGCAGGAGGAGTGCCTCTTCCTGAAGGTCCTCGGCTCGTACCCCAGGGGCAACTCGATCGAGGCCTAGGAGAACCGTCAGCGTCATGGCCAAGTCGTTGGAAGAGCTTGCCTCTCCATATCTTCATGGACTTTTGCCTTACATCCCTGGGAAGCCTATTGGGGAGGTAGAGCGGGAGCTTGGGATCACAGGAGTCGTTAAGCTGGCGTCAAATGAGAACCCGCTGGGTCCTTCGCCGCTGGCGCTCTGCGCCCTCCGGGAAGCGCTGCCGGAGAGCCACCGCTATCCCGATGGTGGCGGCTATTACTTGAAGGGGAGGCTGGCTGCTTGCCTTGGGCTGACGCCAGGCCACCTGATCCTGGGGAACGGCTGTAACGAACTCCTGGAACTGATGGCCCGCGCCTTCCTGCTTCCTGGAGACGAAGTCGTCATCGCCGATCCGGCCTTTGTCATCTACGGAATGCTGGCCCATCTGCAAGGGTGTACCACGGTCCGCGTACCGCTGAAGGCGTGGACCCACGACCTTGAGGCCATGGCGAAGGCTGTCACCACCAGGACCAAGATGGTCTTTCTCGGTAATCCGAATAATCCCACCGGTACGGCGGTGAGACCAACAGAGCTGAAGGCGTTTATGGACGCAGTCCCGGAAGAGGTCATTGTCGTCATCGATGAGGCGTATATCGAGTACGTCCCGCAAGAGCTGGTTCCGGATTCCCTTGGATACGTCCGGCAGGGGCGATGGGTGATCGTCCTTCGGACCTTCTCCAAAATTTATGGCTTGGCGGGACTGAGGATCGGATATGGGATGGCGCCGCCCTCGATGGTGGAACTCCTCGAACGGGTTCGCGCGCCTTTTAACGTCAATAGCCTGGCGCAGCGGGCTGCGCTGGCCGCCCTCGATGACCAAGCCCATCTATCGAGCAGCCGACAGGTGAATGATCTGGGCAAGGCCTACCTGTCCGGTGAGTTGCATCGTCTTGGGCTTCAGTTCCCGCCGTCAGTAGCGAATTTCCTGCTGGTCGATCTGAAGCAGGACGGACGGGCCGTGGCCGATGCGCTGCTCCGAATGGGCGTCATCGTGCGCCCACTTCAGGGAGCATACCTGAAGACCCACATCCGTGTGACCATCGGAACGCCCCCGGAGAACGAACGATTCATCCAGGCGCTCAAAGCCGTGCTCTAGTCGGAGTGTGGTCTCCGTTCGTAACAGTGGACTACCCCGCAGCAAGCCGCGGGGTAGCACCTTCTCTTCTAGCCCGTCATTCCGTGCTTGACACGGAATCCAGTCGGGCCCTCTGGATACCGGCTTCCGCCGGTATGACGAACTTGCGGCAAGCCGCGGCGAATGAACCCTCCCTGTAGATTCGAACGGATTACGTAAGGGGTCATTGCGAGGCCGACAACCTCGGCCGAAGCAAAAGGGGCGAGACTTCATCATGAAGAACCCGCAGCCACACGCATGAAGCTCACACTCCAGCAACTTGAAGCCCATCTGTGGGGTGCGGCGAATATCCTGCGCGGCAAGACCGCGGGGCAGGACTACAAGAACTACATCTTGTCCCTGATGTTCTACAAGCGCCTCTGCGACCAGTGGGAGTGCGAGGCCGACGACGCCATCACTGAGTTGGAGCGGCAGCAGGGCCGCGCCTTCAGCGAGAAAGAGAAGGCGGTCTTCCGCAAGCGCGGCGAGCACCGTTTCAAGATCCCGGACGCCTCGCGCTGGGGCGACGTGAAGGCCGCGTCGACGAACATCGGTGAGGTCCTAACGAAGGCGATGCGCGCCGTGGCCGACGCGAACGACGAACTCCGTGGCGTCTTCACCGTGGACTGGAACCAGCCTGCGCCCGACGGCTCCGGCAAGCCGCTCATCCCGAACGAGGTCGTCCACGCGCTCATCCAGCACTTCGATGAGCACGATCTGTCGAACAAGAGCGTCCCGTCGGACGTCCTGGGCCGGGCCTACGAGTACCTCATTAAGATGTTCGCGGACGACGCGGGCGCCAAGGCGGGCGAGTTCTTCACGCCGCCGGAAGTCGTGGACACACTCGTGCGAATTCTCGAACCGCGCCCTGGCGACACGGTCTACGATCCCACGTCCGGTTCGCTCGGCATGCTGGTGCACACGGCCGACTACCTCCGCGAGCAGGGCCACCACGCCACGAGCGCCCGCTACTTCGCACAGGAGATGAATTGGGGCAACGCCGCCATCGGCAAGATCAACTCCGTACTGCACGGCCTCGAAGCCAATATTAAGGCAGGCGCCAGCACGATCATCGACCCGCAGTTCCTCGAAGACGGGCGAGTGAAGAAGTTCTCGCTGGTCCTCGCCAATTTCCCGTTTTCCGACGAGTTCTGGTGGCTGAAGCCGGAGCAACAGACCGACGACAAGAAAAAGAAGGACAAGCTCAAGAAGGAGATCTTCGGCAAGGAGGGCTTCAAAGACCCGTTCGGCCGCTTCGGCCGCGGCACCGGCTTCAAGGCGCCTCCGGCCGGCTACGGTGACTACGCGTTCATCCTCCACATCCTGGCCTCGCTGACCGATGATGGCCGTGCCGGCATTGTCTGCCCGCAGGGCGTGCTCTTCCGCGGCCAGCCAGAGGTTGAGGAGGAGACGGGCGAGTTTGACGACGACGGCAACCCGAAGGTGAAGCGCCGTAAAGCCGATGACGAACACCTCATCCGCAAGGCGCTCCTCGAGTCGCGGCTGATCGACGCCGTGATTTCCCTCCCGCTCAACGTCTTCTATGGCGCCGGCGTTCCCGCGTGCCTGCTCATCCTCCGCAAGCAGCGTCCGGACGCGCGCCGTAACCACGTGTTGCTCCTCTACGCCGCGCGGCACTACCGGGAGCTCTCGGCACAGAACGAACTCCGTCCGCAGGACGTGATGCGGATGCTCGTCCACTATCACGCCTACGGGGACGCCGCAAAGGTGCCTGGCCTCGTGGCCGCGCACGGCGGGCGCATCTACAGGCAGATTGACCTGCGCGAGGAGGACGAAGTCGGACGGCTCGAGGCGGAATACCAGCCTCATGCCGACAAGCTGGCGGCGCTGGACGCCGAGCTTGCCGGGGCATGCATGCGGCGAAGTACAGCCAGGACGAAGGGCGAGAAGGCAAAGGCCGCGACCGCCCTCGCCAAAGTGGAGAAGCAGCGCGAGAAGATTGCCGCAAAGGTGGCCGAACGTGACGAGCGCATCGCCGAGGCGCGGCGCCGCGCCGAGGATGACCGCAAGGACGTGGCCGCGGTGGGCGATGAGATCCTCGCCCTCTACGCCGATCCGGACGAGTTGCTCAAGCATGCGCGCGTTGTTGGCTTCGCTGAAATTGAGGAGAACGAGTTCAACCTTAACATCCCGCGCTACGTAGATACGTTTGAGCCGGAGCCTAGGATCGAGGTCAAGGACGCGCTGAGGGCGCTCGCCGAGGCAGAGGCGGCGGCGAACAACGCCAGGGGGGAGCTATCGCGACTCGTGAAGGAAGCCGGCTATGCAGAATGACTGCTTTCCCGAAGCCGCCACTGAATGGTCGAAGGCGTTTGTAGGTAGACTAGCTGACGTCAACCCGCGGTATCGAGTAAAGAAGGGAAGAGACTATCCCTTCATCGAAATGGCTGCGGTCGGTGAGAACTTCCGAGGCATCCTGAGCCTGGACAGCAGGATGCTCGAAGGCTCGGGACTGTCGCGCTTTCGGGTGGGCGACACGCTGTTCGCGAAGATCACGCCGTGTCCGGAAAACGGGAAAGTGGCCTTCGTGTCCTATCTCCCGGACGATGTCGGTCTCGGTTCTACCGAGTTCATCGTTCTTTCCCCGCGTCCCGGGATCGATCCGCGTTTTCTCTATCACCTGGCGTGCTCACACCCCGTGCGGGGCCGTGCCGCCGCACGCATGGAAGGCTCAACGGGTCGTCAGCGAGTCCCCGAGGAAGTGTTCACCAGGCGCCTCCTTGTTCCGATTCCGAATTCGTTCGAGCAAGCCGCCATCGCCCGCATCCTCGACGCCGTGGACACGGCACTGGAGCGCACGCGCGCGGCGGTCGATCGGGCGCGGGAGCTCCGTCGTGGATTGCTCCAAGCTGCCTTCGAGTTCGTGAACTCACAGGAGCCGGAGCAAGACTCCGATTCAGGACGGATTCCTCGATCCTGGGACGCCATCAAAAGCAAACAAGCCTTTGTCATTGTCACGGGCGGGTGCAGCAGCGTCGATGCTTTAAGGTTGCCTCGGGACGGAGAGACTCCGGATTCATGGTTCATGAAGGTGGATGACTTCAACGCCCTCGCTAACCGTCGAACGATTGTCCAGACGAAGCTTGGGTTTCGTGAGGCCGACAATCGCCTCTTCAAGGTGCTTCCGCCTGGAACGCTGGTAATTGCGAAACGTGGCGCTGCCATTCTAAAGAACCGTGTCCGAATGACGGCCGTTCCGGTCGCGCTCGACCCAAACCTCATGGCGCTCCAGGTGCTACCAGGAATGCGGGCTGAGTTCCTGCGGTATCAGCTGGAGTGGCGCAATCTCTCGCGTTACGTCGAGGATTCCGGGGTACCGCAACTCAACAATAAAGATCTATACCCTCGGTACTTCCTGCGGGCGCCAGACGACCGCCAGCGGGAGATCATTGAGACTGTCGGGGCAGCGGAGGTGCTCGAACATGCCCTGATTGCAAAGTGCGATGCGTTCGAGGCGCTCAAGAAGTCCCTGATGTACGACCTTTTCACCGGCCGGGTCCGCGTGAGCAACGAAGCGAAGGCAGCCGCGTCATGAGCGAGTACAGCTATGTCGAGCAGCCCATCCTCACCTGGCTCTGCGGGGAGCCTAAGGCCACGTACCGGGCGGGCGGCCTTGGCTGGACGTACCGGGACGAGGAGGCCATGACGCTGTACGAGCGGCCACTGGAAGATCCACTTGTGGAGAAACTGCTGGTCGCAGCGATTCTGCGCATCAACCTGGAGGTGAAGACCGAGACGCAGGCGAAACTGGCGGTGGCGGCGCTGCGAAAGACGATGTCCCACCCGGACCGGCTCACGGCCAATCGCCAGACCCTCGACCTGCTGCGGGACGGCGCCAGGGTTATGCTCACTCCGGGCGAAAACGCGACGACCGTGCATTTCATTGAATTCGATCCCGGGAGGCAGAACCAGAACGATTTTACCGCGACCAACCAGTATCGGGTGCAGGGCATCAAGCGGTGCCGCGAGGACACGGTGCTGCTGGTGAACGGCATCCCGCTTGTGATCGCCGAATACAAGAGCTACGTCGCGAGCGGCAAGGACTGGCGCGAAGCTGTTCAACAGCTCCACCGCTACCAGCGGCAGGCGCCGCTGATGCTGACGCCGAACGTCTTTTGTGTAGCGGCCGACGAGGACGAGTTCCGCTACGGCACCGTGCTCTTTCAGGACGCGAGCAAGGAAGAGATCGAGCGGCACCTCGACCTCTGGGGGCGTTGGCTCAGCCTGTATCCCGATCATCGCGGCTGGTGGAACGATCCGGAAGCCGCCGACCCGGACGATCCGCTGGAGGCGCCGGTCAAGGGCCTGCTTCGGCTCAAACCGGCGCACCTTCTCGACTTTCTCCAGCACTTCGTTGTTTTCGAGACCAAGAAGGGGAAGACGACCAAGAAGATTGCGCGCTACCAGCAGTTCGAGGCCGTGAACGAACTGGTCGACCGCACGGTATCGCTTGTGGGCTGCCCGGCAACAGCTCAGGATCGCACCGGTCTCATTTGGCACACCCAGGGGTCCGGGAAGTCGCTCACCATGATCTTCGCCGGCCAGAAGCTACGGCGGCACCCGGCGCTCAACAACCCCACGGTCCTGATCGTGGTCGACCGCCGCGACCTGAAGACGCAGCTTTCCGATGACTTCGACGCCTGCGACTATCCCAATGTGGAGAAGGCGCTCGGGGTCGAGGACCTCAAGAGGA
The DNA here is from genome assembly GCF_028716865.1 of Candidatus Methylomirabilis sp. NCBI lineage: Bacteria > Methylomirabilota (SeqCode) > Methylomirabilia (SeqCode) > Methylomirabilales (SeqCode) > Methylomirabilaceae (SeqCode) > Methylomirabilis (SeqCode) > Methylomirabilis sp. (SeqCode). Next base: position 44,901 of record NZ_JAQUOY010000018.1, read on the forward strand.
GGCTCCGCGCCGAGTGGCAGGGCACGCTGGTGACGACCGTACAGTCGTTCCAGAACATGGGCGACCTCGCCCCGCTCACCCGCGACAATATCATCAGTATGGTGGACGAATGCCATCGCTCGCAAAAGGGTGACGGTACCGAGAGCTACGCGATGACCATGCGGGTCAAGCTCGCGAACGGGTTCCGCTATGGCTTCACCGGCACGCCGATCGACCGGACGATGCAGAACACGCACCGCGACTTTGGACCGCTGAAGGATGGCGTGCAGGAACGCTACCTTAGCTATTACGGCATCCGGCGCGCGATCCAGGACGGGGCCACGCTGGAGGTACACTACATTCGCGACAAGGTTCCGTTCACGGTCGATGAAGCCACACTGAACGTCGGTTTCGAGCAGATGTGCGCCGAGATGGAGTTGGAGGACGAGGAAGCGAAGGACTTTGTCCAGCGCCAGCGCTCGCGGTGGAAGGAGCTGGCCCGCCATCCGGAACGCGTGGACATCGTGCTCGACAGGATGCTCACACACTTCCTGGAACATCCCGACCCGAACGGCTTCAAGGCCCAGCTCGTCGCCGTCGATCGCAAGGCGTGTGCGGTCTACAAGGACGCGCTCGATGCCAAACTGAAGGCGCGCGGCCTGCCGCCCGAATGGTCGGACGTGATCATCTCCGCGGCCCAGAACAGCGAGCCTGACGTCGAACGCTTCGAGTATCCGAAGGCGAAGCAGGACGAACTGATCGACTACTTCAAGCTCACGCCGGCGGAGTGGGAGGTGTGGAACTGCGAGCGGCACGGGGAGGATCGCAGCCGGTGGCGGCCGCCCCTCAAGATCCTCATCGTCTGCGACCGATTACTGACCGGGTTCGACGCCCCGGTCGAGCAGGTGATGTACCTCGACAAGCCGTTGCGCGACCACAACCTGCTCCAGGCGATCGCTCGGACCAATCGCCCGCTGCCGTCGATGAAGAAGCGCACGGGCATCGTCGTGGACTACTTCGGCGTCTTCACCAACCTGGAGAAGGCCCTCAACTTCGACGAGAATATCCGCGAGGAATCGCTGATCGACTGGGACGCGCTGCGGGCGACGGTGCCGGGCGAGGTGGCCCGGTGTATGGAAACCTTTGCGGGCATCACGCGGGCGGATACGCGCGAGTGCCTACTGGCGGCGCTGAGACGGCTGCGCGATCCGGAGACGGCTAAGAACTTCGAGCACAACTTTCGGAGCCTCGAGCGGCTCTGGGAGGCCATCTCGCCGGACCCATGCCTCTATCCGCACCGTCACGAGTACAACTGGCTCTGCGGCATCTACGTCGCCCACCGCCGTCGGCAACGCGGAAGCAAGGACACCTACGGCGAGCTGTCGGCGAAGACCCGGCAGCTCATCCAGGAGAACACGACCTTCCTCGACATTGCGGAGTCGCTGCCGGTCTTCAAGATCGACAAGGACTACGTGAGCAAGCTCGACGAACTGCCCACGCCGGCCGACAAGGCAGCCGCCCTCGAGGCCATTCTCACCGGCGAGCTGTCCGAGGACGACCCGAGCTTCATCTACCGGCAACTCGGCGAGCGGTTGCAACGTGTCAAGGAGCGCCGGGATGCGGGCGACGAGGCAACAGCGACGCGTCTGCGGGAGCTGGAAGAGATCGCAGCGGCGGTCGCTGCGACCAAGCAGGAGCCGAAGCGCCTCAACCTGAGGCAGCCGGGGGAATATGGGTTGTACACGGTCCTGCGGGCTCACGCTCCGTGCGCCGATGAGACCTACGTCGCGGATTGTGCGCGCCGCATGGTGAAGCACTTGCATACTCACCAGCTGTTGGGGCCCGGCTGGAGTGCCTCAGTCGGTGGTCGGCAAGCTGTTGAGCGATCCCTGTTGGCCGAGTCGTGGAACTCAACTTATGGGGCGCTTGGGTTCGAGGAAGGCGCTGAGCATCCGCTATTCCTGCCGTCGGCAGTAGAGGAGCTTGCCAAGGCGGACAGGTTGAGCTGACGAATGAAGGTTGCAACCCAACATCAAACCCGGCTTGGTGGCCGCCGCGTCGACTACCGGGTGATGCGTTCGAGGGCCGCACGGAAGCTGCGCGTCCGCGTGGGACCGAACGGCGTGGAGGTCGTACAACCGACCGCGCGTGATGGTGAGGATGTGTCGGCCTTCCTGGACAGCAACAAGGCGTGGATTCTTGATCAGCTTCAACGCGTAGATCGACTTCGCAACGTGCGGCGGCCTGTGCAGCGTCGAGTTGGCGTGATTCTCTTTCGTGGGGAACTGACGCAGGTGCGCGTCGAGACGACGGAGACTCGAGGGCGAGGAAACATTGTCGATTTCATCGATGGTGAAATCGTCGTGCGGCGGGGAGCCGAGTCGCAAACACCGGCGGCGCGCGGCCTCGAGAACTGGTTACGCAAGCAAGCACGCGCCGAGATTGAGAAGCATCTCGCAATCACGACCACCCGCATTCGACAGAACTCGCAGCGACTATACATAATGGGGCAGCGTACCAAGTGGGGAAACTGCTCTCCAGAAAGGAATCTGTCGTTCAACTGGCGGTTGATCCTTGCGCCTGAGTTCGTCCTCCGCTATCTCGTTACGCATGAAGCGGTACACCTGGTCGTGCCGGACCACTCCTCGAAATTCTGGCTCACGGTACAGAGCCTGTGTCCTGAGACAGAGAAGGCAAAGCAGTGGTTGTGCAGGCATCAAGCACAGTTAACGGTCGACCTTGGAAGTGTTGTGAAACTAGCCACTGGGTTGAGTGGGAGGGCAAACGCCCGAGGTGCTATCGTATCCCGGGGACGCGGGCACCGGCGGATCAGCGCCAGGGCGTTAGAGGAATCGACAAGCGATCACGATTGGCGTAGAATGCCTCTATGAGCAAGGACACGGTGCTGGAGCGCGTCCTCAGTCGGACCTCCGACGCGAACATCCGGTTTGATGATCTGTGTCACTTGCTCAGGAGCCTTGGTTTTGAGATGCGCGTCCATAGCAGTCACCACATCTTCCGCAAGGGAGGAGTAGAGGAGAAGATCAATCTTCAGCGCGAGGGCAGTGAGGCGAAGCCATACCAAGTGCGTCAGGTGCGGGCCGTGATCCTGAAGTATGGGCTTGGAGGTCAGACGTCATGAACAAGTACGAGATAATCATCTATTGGAGTGAAGAAGATCAGGTATTCGTCGCAGACGTACCCGAGTTGCCTGGCTGTTCGGCGCACGGCGCAACGCACGAGGCCGCACTGACCAATGCTCAAGAGGCCATCCGCCTCTGGATCGATACGGCGCGAGAATTCGGTGATCCTATTCCCGTACCGAAGGGGCGGCGACTGATCTTCGCGTAGTCTCAGAATCCGTCGAACAAGCACATGGAGAGGGTCGTTATGAGCATCCCGAATACAAGGGAAAGGAAGGTTCGCCCAACCCATCCCGGAGAGATGCTTCGCGAGGATTTTCTTCCGGATTATGGGCTGACGGTGAGCGGATTTGCAAAGGCTCTGGGGGTGTCGCGCCAGACCGCCAACGAGTTGCTCCGCGAGCGTCGCGCCGTGAGTCCTCCTATGGCCTTGTGTCTTTCCCGGTTGTTCGGCACCAGCCCAGAGTTTTGGCTCAACGCTCAACGAGCCGTTGACCTTTGGGATGCGACAAAGTCGATTAAGAAGAGGATTGAGCGAATTACTCCGTTAAATGCCGCATAAACATGTCATCGTAACTTACAACAATGGACGTCATTCCCGCGAAGCTTGTCCCGGTACGTTTTAAGCCGGGAGCAGGAATCCAGAAAGGCGCTGGATTCCGGGTCAAGCACGGAATGACAAACTGCCTGAAACTGACCGCTGGGGACTAACTCAATGATCGTTATTTTGAAACCAAACGCGACTGAGGCCGAGATTGCCTTGGTCGTCAAGAAGATCGAAAGCTTTGGCTTGGCCGCCCACATCTCGAAAGGGACGGAGCGGACCATCATCGGCGCGATCGGCGACGAGCGGGTTCTGCAGGAGGGACCATTAGAGGCATTCCCCTTTGTGGAACAGGTCCTGCCTGTACTGAAGCCGTACAAACTGGCGAGCCGTGAATTCAAGCCCGACGGCTCGATTGTCAACGTCGACGGGGTGCTGGTTGGTGGCAAACAGGTCGTCGTCATGGCCGGGCCGTGCGCCGTCGAGAATCGGGATAACCTGCTGCAGGTCGCCAGGTGCGTGAAGGATGCCGGAGGGCACATCCTGCGAGGTGGCGCCTATAAGCCTCGGACCTCCCCGTATACCTTTCAAGGTCTTGGTGAAGAGGGGCTGGCCTATTTGTCAGAGGCCAAGAGGGAGACCGGCTTGCCGATCGCGACCGAGCTGATGGACGCCAGGGACGCCCCCCAGGTCTATCAGTGCGCCGATCTGATCCAGATCGGGGCGCGGAACATGCAGAACTTCAAGCTCCTGAAGGAGGTGGGGTGCCGTCGAAAGCCGGTCCTCTTGAAGCGGGGGCTGAGCTGTACCGTCAAAGATCTGTTGCTTGCGGCCGAGTACATCTTGTCGGAGGGCAACTACGACGTCATCCTGTGTGAACGCGGGATCAGGACCTTTGAAGACGCTACCCGTAACACCCTGGATCTGTCGGCGGTCCCCCTGATCAAGCGGCTTTCGCACCTGCCGGTGGTTGTCGACCCGAGCCATGCAACGGGCAAATGGCACCTGGTCTCGCCGATGGCCTTGGCTGCGGTGGCTGCCGGTGCCGACGGCATCATGGTAGAGATTCATCCCCACCCGGAGGAAGCCCTGTCCGATGGACCGCAGGCGCTGCTGCCCAGCACATTCGAGAAATTGATGGACGATCTCAGCAGGGTAGCCAAGGCCGTAGGGCGGTCGCTGTGACGATGGGATCAAGGCTGGAGTCTTCTGGTGCTACCGCCTCGTCGTCTTCACCCCTTGTGAAGCGACTGACGATCATTGGCTTGGGCCTGATCGGCGCAAGCGTGGGACTCGCCTGTCGCGCCCGTGGTCTGGCCGGAGAAATTCGTGGAGCCGACGAAGAGCCGGATCATTGCACACATGCTATCGCGCTGGGCATGGTAGATCAGGTCTTTTCGGACGCCGCGTCTGCTGTTGAGGGGGCCGACATGGTTGTTCTCGCCGTGCCGGTCGGCGCGATTGCCGATACGATCGAGCGGATCGCCCCGCATCTCGCTCCGGGTGCGGTGGTGACTGATGTGGGAAGCGTGAAAGGGCCGGTGGCGTCCGCAATGGAGCGATTGCTGCCGGGCGGCAACGGGGTTCCCGGCCACCCGATCGCCGGGCGTGAAACATCCGGGCCGCAGGCGGCAGCGGCCGAGCTGTTTGTTGGCGCGAAGTGCGCCCTCACGCCGAGCCGGTCGACCGATCCGGCTGCCGTGACGCGGGTACGCGCCCTATGGAGGGCCATAGGATCAGAGGTGCTGGAGATGAGTCCGGAGCGGCATGATGAGATCTTCGCCGCCGTCAGCCACCTGCCGCACGTCGTCGCGTATGCGCTCATGGGCGCGATACTCGATTTAGCTGAGAGCGGCGAGGATCTGCGGGAATGTGCGGGAGGGGGCCTCAAAGACTTCACGCGCGTGGCGATGAGCCATCCGGTTATGTGGCGGGATATCTGCCTGGCGAACCGCCAACCGATTCTTGAGATGATCGGACGGTTCCAGGTTGCCCTTGACCAACTGACAGTGATGATCCGTGCCGAAGACGGAGAAGGACTCTACCGAAAGTTTGAGAGGGCGAAGGCCTGTCGAGACGGCTTGAATAGTATCAATGAGGTCGGTGATCGTAAACACACAGCTCAGTGAGAAAAAGGAACGGGCGCTGCTGGTAGGGATTCACTGCAAGCGCAACCCCCGCTGGGAGGCTGAAGAGTCGTTGGAGGAGTTGGCTCGTCTGGCGGAATCAGCAGGGGCCACCGTAGCCGGGAGTATCTTGCAGGAACGGGACGCGCCGGACCCGCGATATCTGATCGGGAAGGGCAAGGCGCAGGAGATGAAGGCGCAATGGGGTGGGACGGTCGATCTGTTGGTGATGGATGAGGAGTTGTCCGGCTCGCAGCAGCGCAACCTGGAGGAACTGATCGGATGGAAAACTGTTGATCGTCCCTTGCTCATCCTGGATATCTTTGCCCAGCGCGCGAGGAGCCGGGAAGGCAAACTCCAGGTGGAGTTGGCCCAACTCGACTACCTGCTGCCGCGCCTCGTCGGGCGAGGGGTTGAGCTGTCGCGTCTGGGTGGCGGCATCGGGACCCGTGGCCCAGGCGAAACTAAGTTGGAGACTGATCGTCGGACGATCCGCCGCCGCATGGCGAAGGTCCGGGAGGAGCTTGCCAAGGTCCGTCGGCATCGGGCGCTCTTGAGGCGGCCTCGAAAACGCCATGCTATCCCGATCGTGGCCTTGGTCGGCTACACTAATGCCGGGAAGTCCACGCTCTTCAATGCCCTTACGCACTCGGGTGTCCGGACCGACGACGCGCTCTTTGTGACCCTTGATCCCATCCTGCGTCGGGTGACCACAGCCGACGGATTCAGCTTTTTGCTCTCCGATACCGTGGGGTTCATCCGGCGCCTCCCCGCACAATTGGTGACGGCGTTCAAGGCTACCCTTGAGGAGTTGGACGAGGCCGACCTCCTGCTGCATATGATCGACGCCAGCCATCCCCAGATGATGGAACAGAAACAGGCCGTCGACACGATCCTCATGGAGCTCGGGCTTTCGACCAAGCCGATCGTTGAGGTCTTCAACAAGGTCGATCTTTTGGCGACCGAGATTGGGCAATCCTTCGTTAGTGGCAAGACGATGGTGCCGCGAGTGGCTGTATCCGCTCTGACTGGGTTTGGCCTCGATCGACTGCGAGAGGTGGTACACCAGGCACTGTTAGCCGCGGAAGACCAGGCGACAGGCCCCGCATGGGCAGGCTATATCCCCGCCCACGCGGGAAGCTGATCCCTGTATGGAAGCGGCTACGGTATGGGCCTGCGGATGATCAATCTCGCCAACAGCCTCACAATTTTCAGAATCCTGATGGCCCCAGTCATCTCGATCCTGCTGGTCTACAAGTATTGGCGACTTGGCCTGGCGATCTTTCTGCTGGCAGGGATTACCGATGCACTGGATGGATTCATCGCGCGTTCGAGGGGCCAGCGGACAGAGCTGGGGACGATCCTCGATCCGCTGGCCGACAAGCTGCTGCTTTTTGCTACCTTCATGACACTGGTCTACATACGACAGATCCCCCAGTGGCTCTTCATCATCGTCGTCAGCCGTGACCTGATCCTGATCGGTGGCTTTCTCGTGCTGTATATTTTTACCGGCAAGACGACGGTTTCGGTCTCCAAGATGGGGAAGCTTACCACCGGCCTGCAGGTTACGACCGTGTTGACAACCCTGCTGGCGCGCCTGTCCAGCGGGGTCGGATTCTACTTGTCTTGGCTTATCTATCTGGCAGCCGCAGTGACCATTTTATCCGGACTCGATTACGTCAGGCGAGGCGCGAAAGTTCTCAGCCAGTGAAGAGGACCGCTATCGTCTGCCCCCGCCAAAAGTGGGTCCGGCAGTCTTTTGCACGATAACCTATCCCATTGGAGAGAACTGCGATGCCCCTTCCTGTTGTCACGATCGTTGGTCGGCCCAACGTAGGAAAATCGACCCTGTTCAACCGGCTGGTGGGTGGGCGAAGGGCGATTGTGCATGACGAACCCGGCGTGACCAGGGACCGACTCTACGCGACGGTCGAGTGGAAGGGCCGCGCGTTCATCCTGGGTGATACCGGGGGGTACGAGCCGGGTGTCAAAAGCGGTCTGGCAGCTCAGGTGCTCGCCCAGGTTCAGCAGGCGGTTCAGGAGACCGCCCTCGTCATCTTCGTCGTTGACGCTCGCGAAGGGCTGACCCCACTGGACGAGGAGATCGCCCGGATGCTTCGGCACGATGTGCGCGCCCGCATCGTCGTGGCGCCGAATAAGGTCGATCGACCGACCCACGAGACGCTAGCGGCTGAATTCTTTCGGATGGGATTCGACGAGATCTGCCCGATCTCCGCTGAGCATGGCCTGGGTATCGCAGAGCTCTGCGACCTGATCGTCGAGACGCTGCCCCCGGCAGAGACCGCACCTGAGCAGAAGGCCATCCGTGTGGCGGTGGTCGGTCGCCCGAATGTAGGAAAATCATCGCTGGTCAACGGGCTACTGGGACAGGAGCGCGTCATCGTGAGCGACCAGCCCGGCACAACAAGGGACGCGATCGATACCCCGTTCACCCACAACGACACCCCGTACATCCTGATCGACACCGCGGGGCTCCGATCGCGCAGCAAGGTTCAAAAGCCATTGGAACGGTTCAGCGTGGCGAGGGCGCTCAGAGCCATTGAGCGGAGCGATGTCGTCGTGATCCTGCTGGACGCAACAGGGGAGATCGCAGACCAGGATGCCAAGATCGCCGCCTTCGTTCAGGACACTGGGTGTGGCGCCATCGTTGTTGCGAATAAGTGGGACCTGATGCCCCCAGGTGCCGATGCTCAGCAACAGTTCACGCTCAAGGTCCGCGAGCGCCTGCGGCACCTGGACTATGCGCCTATCGCGTTCGTCTCAGCCCTCACCGGTTATCACGTGCTCACGTTGTTCCCGATGCTTCAGACCGTCGCGCAGTCGCGTGCTCACCGTGTACCGACTCACGAGATCAACGAACTTATCGGTGACGCGGTACAGAAGTACCCCCCGCCGGCCCACGGTAAGCGCCCCGTCCGGTTTCACTATGCCACCCAGGCTGCATCTCTTCCCCCAACCTTCCTACTCTTCGTGAGTGATCCGCGCGGTGTGCGAGTCGCCTACCGGCGCTATCTGGTCAACCAGATCAGGGCAGCGTACGGCTTTGTCGGCACCCCCATCCGCCTGGTTTTGAAAGGCAAGGACTCAAAATAGATGTGGGAGTACCTGTTAGCCATACCATGGATACTGCATCTACCGCCTTTCAGATTTTGAATGGTATACTGCGGGAGTGCGGGGCAAAACACTCAGCAGTTAGGCAGCATTCAATTGATCACCCTGGAAAATTCAAAACATGCCTCGGAAAATTCGCGAGCTTATCAGAGACCTCGAAGGAGCTGGGTTTGTGAATCGTGGAGGCAAGGGAGATCACAGGAATTTTGTACATCCCAACGTCGCAAAACCGGTGACTATCTCCGGCAAAGCCAGCGGTGATGCAAAGCACTACCAGGAAAGGGCTGTGAGGGCTGCAATAGAGGAGTCGAAACGATGACAGAGAGCGCGCGGTATGTCAAGATTGTTGAATGGTCTGAGGAGGACCAGTGCTTCGTGGGGAGCTGTCCAGGATTGTTCTATGGCGGCTGCCACGGGGACGATGAAAGAGCCGTATTCGCAGAACTGTGCGAGATTGTAAGAGAAACGATTGAACTTTATAAAAAATCTGGAAAGCCCTTACCCCCGCCAACGGCCGGCAAGGACTATGCGAACAGGATGCTGAACGTTGCCTAATCGAGGCGGTCCGTAAGTACCCTCCTCCCAGCAAAGCGAACCGTCCAGTCTCGTTTCACTGCGCCACCCAGGCCGCTTCCCTTCCCCCCACCTTCCTGCTCTTCGTGAGCAATCCGCGCGGTGTGCCCAGGCGCTATCTGGTCAACTAGGTCAGGGTAGCATACGGCGCTTGGTCTTAAAAGGCAAGAGCACCTCATAAATGGCTCGGCTTTCTGCTTGACATGAATACAAAGGGAAGACTACCTTTGGTTAACTTTACCACGCATTTCAGTTGCAACTACCAGGAGCACTTTAAGTGTTTAGCTTCGAATGGGATCCTGGGAAGGCCGCGAACAATGAGCGGAAACATGGCGTCTCCTTCGACGAAGCGGTGACGGTATTCGGCGATCCGCTGGCGGTGACGTTCTCGGATACCGATCATTCGGAGAACGAAGATCGGAGTCGAACGTACGGTATATCGGGCAAGGGTAGGCTTCTCGTAGTGGTTCATACTGAAAGACCTGGCAATGTACGAATCGTTAGCGCAAGAAAGGCGACACGTTATGAGCAGAGCATCTACACGCAAGGTTGAGGACGACATTCCTATTCTGAAACGAGAACAACTCGGCAAAGGCGTACGTGGCAAGTACTTTCGCCAATATACCCAAGCAAGCAACGTCGTAGTGTTGCGGCCAGAGATTCACAAGGCCTTTCCCACGTCTGAGGCCGTGAATGAAGCGTTGGCCAACTTGCTCGCAGTAACTCGTGAGACGGTTCGCCTCACTTCGCGTTCCAGCAGCCGCGCGAAAGCGCGCCGCTAAATTTGACGTTATGCGTACTCGACTTGAGTCGAGTAGGTCGGGTTAGCGCAGCGTAACCCGACGAAGCACATGTGATACCGACGCACATTCATTCTAACCCGGTCAAACACGGGCTTGTGCCATCCGCGATGGAGTGGCCGTATTCCAGCTTTCGCCGGTATTGAGGCGGTGGTGCATCCAGCGGATTGGGGACAGGGTGCGATGGATTTCGAGAGGGTGAGGCATGAGTGATGGAATCGGATCGTCGGGTTACGCTGCGCTAACCCGACCTACGATGCTACGATGCTGATGGAGGGCTGAGTATGTGGCGAGATCCCATCGTGGAAGAGACGCGGAAATGTCGCGACGAATACGCGGCGAAATTCAATCACGATCCGGATGCAATCTTTGAAGACATTCGCAAGCGCCAGAGTCAGATCGGGAAGAAACTCGTATCCTTTCGCGCCCGGAAGCCAAGACCCAAACCAACTGTCGCATGACCATAATTATGCCGCTGGCCGGACGCCGGGAAAAATGTGCGCGTGCGCTTTGTAGCAGACTTAGCGACCAGCACGCGTTACCGCCAAGACCCCCGCAGCCACGCGGCGATGGGCCCCCAGGGGAGATGGGACCCTTGCCAGACTAGGCAACGAGCCCATCGGTCCTAAACAGATTAGGTCGGTCTGTCTAATTTGAGTTAGGCATCGGAACGTAACGTCCAGTCAAATGCCGCGGCAATGCTACAACTGCGGGAAGAACATCCCGGACGAACCCGCGTTGGAGGGTTTCAAGGGGCTGCTGTGCTTTCCGTGCCGATACAGGTTCGACGAAAGAGGCGGCGAGCAGTTCGTCATTGATTCGCAGAGGCATCAAACAGAATTGATTGCATGGGAGGCGCGGTACGGTCAGCGCTGGAAGACCTATCAGAAGCTACGCCGATGGTCTGACGCGGTTCTCACTTTGCCTGGTCTCAGCGTCCTCTTGCTCATAGTTTGTTTCGGAGTCAAGAACGACAAGCTAGTTCAGATATTCGGGCCGGTCGTTCTCGTCATCTGCGCAGTTGGTATCGTCGCCAAGGTGGCACTCTCAGCAGTTGTCAGCCGATATTCTTGTCCGCCGCCACCATTTGCGCCATCCAAACCCTCAGATACGCTGGACTCCAAGCCCCGAGTGATTTTAGGTTCTACCTACGGATGGGACGGGGAGCCAGAGTGTGTGCATTTTCAAAACGGTTATCCCCCTGATTGGAGCGAGCGCCAGGCACGGTGTTTGGAGCGGGACGGCCATCAGTGTCGTCTTTGTGGCTCTCGAGAGAGATTGCATGTTCACCATGTAAAACCGATTTCGTTTGGCGGCACGCACACCCTCCAGAATTTGATTACACTATGCAGACGGTGTCACATGCGCCAGCGGTATTACGAGCACAAGAACTTGGTCGAGCATAATATTCGAGCCAAACGGCGATATTGGGTCGAGGGATTCACCAGGTCTGACGGAGTTGCAGTCAGTGGACATTCACGGCGAGTTGGTCGACGTGGGAAGTTTTGGAGAAGAGTTCGACGGTCCCGTGAGAAACCGTTGTAGCATCCACCGAATGCCTAAAACGCTCCACACGAACCGCCGCCCCGCTCTCGGCGTCGGCTTGAGTCTCGGGACATTCGACACTGATCGGTGTCATCACGTCAGCGTCAGGGCGGCGGTCGGTGAGCTTGGTCGTTAGGCGAACCCAATGTGGGTTGGGCGGCGGAACGTGCCCGGGGAGTGGTAATGGCCGATGTGTTTATTAGCTTCATCCATGAGGAACAGCGCATTGCCGAGGCGGTGCAAGCCTACTTGAAGGGGCACCTCAAACGCCTCGTGCCCAACGGTGTCTTCTTGTCTGCAGACGACTGGACAGTCTTCGCCGGCGAGGTCTGGTTGGAGCGAATCAGGCAAGAGCTACAGGAGGCGTCGGTAGTTGTCCTTATGCTAAGCCAGCAGTCCGTCCAACGTCCATGGATCAACTTCGAAGCTGGAGCGGCCTGGTTGGCCAACAAGGCCCTGATCCCTGTTTGCTTTGGAGGTCTAACGAAGGGCGATATGCCGAAACCATATTCTGGCATCCAGGGCCTCGATCTCCCAGACGACGCGTTTTATCTCCTCCGCTCCGTGCAACATCATCTCGATCCCAAGGGGGTGCTGCCGCCTCCGCCGCCCGAGGACCGTTATCTTGCTGAGATCAGAGCAGCGTTGAAAGGGGAGCATCGAGTTGTCTCGCCGCCCCCTCCACCATTGCCTCATCAGAAGACCGCCCCGGAACCACGCTCGATGCCGGAGGAAAAAGAGACCCAATGAGATTCGCGGGTACCGCCGGAACACTACGCTGAAGTTGACGAGGCCGCAGGTCAGTCTAGGTCTCACTCTAGTATCAATCTGCGCATGTCTCGATCCCGTTGTGCCGTGAGGCCGAGTGGGCGCGGCCTCGCAACTTATCGCCAGTGTCCGTTATACGCTCTAGCCGGAGAGGTCGAGGCTGATGGACGACATTGCAGGCTTGGTCAGAAGACTCCTTCGAGGTCCGGAGCTCGTCATCGCAAGCCAAGAAACAATTGAAGAGTTAAGGCACAAGGGTGAGCAAATCGAGGAGATCCCGTCCATTCCGCTCAATGAGGCCCTTGATAAGCTCTTCACTCTCAGACGGCAGAATGCATCGGATATCGTATTCAAACTCCCCGCTTGTCCGTCCACAGAAGCACCTGTGCTGTATCTCTATGACGAAATTAGGCAGTGCATTCTCTTCGGCTTAAACGGCACCGCGATTACCCTCTCTGGTATTCTCGTGGAGTTCATGCTGAAGTACGCCACATTCAGGAACGAGCAGGGTGGAAAGGTAGAGTTCGACTCGGAAGTGTGGAAGAGGTTCGAGGACAAGCTGACCATGCGTCCTGCAATCGATAGAGCAAAGCGGAATGGATTGATATCTGACCCTCAAGCAGTAGACCTTCACCGGTTCGCAGACTCAATTCGCAACACTTATGCTCACTTCAATATTCAGAGGTTGACGTCAGGGGCTGTATTCCGGAAGGTACGTGTCCGCAGCATCCGAACTGGGGAAGAGGAGCTGAAAGACATCCCCGCCACACAGAGCCCAGCGTTTCAGATTCTTGCTAAGGCACGGATCGATTCGGAGAACGTGCTCAAGATCTTCGAGTTCGCGGATAGTGTCGTTCGGCACTTGACTGCGGTGGCTTCGGGAGAAGCGAACGCAGGATTGAAGAGTGACCGGCCGGGGAGATAGGTAACAAAATAGTCCGGGGACATGGGTGACACCTTCAGACGTGTTAATCTACCATCATATTCATCCTCGATGCGCATGTGCCGGCCACGTGAGCACGCTCGCGCATCGGCCTGTCGTTGACCCGCAGCCGCGTTACGCATACTTTGCCAGAGGAAAGACGCAGCTTGAGAGGGATCACTTCTTCGATATTACGTGCAACCGATCGCGTCTCAGGTAGCGATCAAACATTGAAGCGAATGGCGATTCTCAGAGCAATACAAACCGACATTACAGCATTGGCTGTCGATGTGATTGTGAACGCTGCCAATTCGTCGTTGCTGGGCGGAGGTGGGGTGGATGGTGCGATTCACCGAGCGGCCGGGCCTGGACTGCTGAACGAGTGCCGTTTGCTGGGTGGATGTCATCCCGGCGATGCCAAGATGACGAAGGGCTATCGGCTGCCTGCGAAGCATGTTATCCATACCGTCGGCCCGATATGGCAAGGCGGCACTCACGGTGAGCAAGAGGTCCTTGCCTCCTGCTATACCAGATCGTTACGGCTGGCCGTCGCCGCTGGGCTGTCCAGTGTAGCCTTTCCGTGTATCAGTACCGGTGTCTATGGATATCCGAAGGAATTGGCCGCACAGGTCGCTGTAGACACGGTTCGCGATGTTGTTGGGAAAGAACAGACAGTGAAGGAGGTGATCTTTGTCTGCTTCTCTGCCGCTGACCTTGGAACGTACACCGCGTTGCTTGCTGATAATAGGTCGGGTTAGCGCAGCGTAACCCGACGGGTCAGAGATACCGGCGTGCGTTCATACTAACCCGGTCAAACACGGGCTTGAGTACCTCCCCCAATAAAGTGGACACCCACACCTAACAATGGAGGGGGGTCCAATGCGAGGCGTCAAGCGCTGTCAGGTGTCCACAGGACGGATGAAGAAGCATCGCTACAGCAATGAGTTCAAGG
>NZ_JAQUOY010000019.1 GCF_028716865.1 Candidatus Methylomirabilis sp.
TCAATGAGCCCAGATAGCCGAGGACAGCATTGACAATGACACCGGCGAGCAGCAGGGTCACCGGCGAGCTGTGCCCATCCACCCGTGCAAGCCGGTAGACCAGGAGTACCGCCAGCAGGCCGCCGACAAAGGCTGAGAACGCCACCGATCCAAAGCCGAGCATGGAGGCCGGGGGCAGGACAAGTATGGCCATCGTCGCCGCGAAGCCTGCGCCGGCCGACGTGCCAATGATATACGGGTCGGCGAGCGGGTTGCGAAGTAATCCCTGGAACAGGACGCCGGCAGTCGCCAAGGCTGCGCCTACCAGTGCCCCTCCCAGGACTCTGGGCAGCCGAAGCTCCAGCAGGATCGTCTCGTCCGCTGCCTGCCAGGTCACCGGGCCGAGTGGAATACCGGCTGACCGAAGAAGGATCTTGAGGATGGTCAGGGGCGATAACGCGACGGCGCCCTGCGTAACACCGATGAACAGCGCCAGGAAAAGGACCACGGAGAGGATGATGTAGGTACGAAGGGCGGGTGGTCGGGAGCGAAAAAAATCGGTCATCATCGAAATCGATCCGGGTGCAGCAGTCTGGCCAACAGCTCGAGGCCCTCAACGATCCTGGGCCCAGGACGACTGATCACGTTCGCATCGATCGCAACGATCGTTCCACGGCGCACCGCCCTCAAGCCGCTCCAACCGGGACGTTGAGCCACCAGTTCCGGCGTTTGAGGATGCAAGGGAGCGAGGGCATCGCTCAGGATGATCAGGTCGGGATCGGCACTGATCAGTTCCTCCAGACTGAACTGAGGCCAAGTCGTTCGCGAGTGCGCGGCGACGTTGACCCCACCCGCGAGGCCAATGAGGACATCGATAAAGGAGCCTGGACCGGCTGTAAAAGGGCGACCCGGGTCGCTGCCATCAAACTCGATAAAGACCTTGGGCTTGGGAGCGTCTCCCACCTTCGCCACGACCGCCGTTACACGCTGCCGCATGGCGCGAACCAGGCTTTCGGCTCGCGCCTCGGCGTCCACGATCCGCCCCATCAGGAGAATATTTCGGTAGATGTCGTCGAGCGTCCGTGGCGCGAAGATCATCACCCTGATCCCCTGCCGTTCGAGCGGCAGAAGCGGCTCGGCGCTTCCGTAGGTCGAAAGAATCAGATCCGGACTGAAGCGCACGATCTGCTCCACACTAAGATTAAAAGGAGCAACTCGAGGTTTAGCTTTTGCGGCAGGCGGAACGTCGCTCCATTGGTCCACGGTTACGATTCGGTCCTCGGCACCCAGGGCGAATAGGATCTCCGTATTGCCCGGCGTCAAGGTCATAATCCGCTTGGGCGGCCCATCCAGCGTGACGGACCGCCCGGCATCATCGACAACAGTGAGTGGAGCCGCTTCGGCAGGTCCCCACAACAACAGCACGATCCCGAACAGCAGGATCAACCGGCGTCTCATAGTGTACCCTTGAGACCAAACAGGGCCGTAATCCCAGGGGTCGAAAAGCCATACACTTGCTGGAAGTCGTTATCGAAGAGGTTCTGAATCTTTCCGAACAGTGTAAGTTCCCGCAGATGGCGGGCATCCTTCAACAAGGTATACGAGGCCGCAAGATCCACGGTCTTATAGCCCTCTGCAGTCACCCGTCGAGTTTCGAAGGTGGCCGGATCGGTAAAGATATCCGGCCGATCACCGACGAACGTTGCCGTCAAGCTCGTATGCAGACGACGCCACACATGGTCGATGGTGAGCGTCCCGGCGTGTCTGGGGCGACGGAGCAGCGGCTGGCCCTTCAGCAAGGCGACGGACCCGATCCCACCATCGTCGAGCACTTTGGTATCCAGAAAGGTGTAGGTGCCACCGATCGTCAAGCCGAATCCTGGGCGTACTGTCGTGGCCAGCTCAACCCCCTCCGCCCGCGCGTTCTGAACATTACAAAAGCTGGCCGGGCAGCCAGGCGTGGGACTAAAAATAAAGGCGATCAAATCATCAAAATGGTTGTGAAAGTAGGTCGCTGAGAAATCGGCCAGCCCATGGAGTACCGGCTGGTCAAGGCCAATCTCCCAACTCCTGGTACGTTCCGGTCTCAAATTGCGATTACCGACGACAAACTGACTCCCGTCGCCAAAGTTCTCAATGAAGCTCGGCTCCTTGATCCCTTTGCCATAAGCGGCTCTAAGCTTTGTCTCTATAAAAGGGATAAGATACGCCGCCGATACACGGGGAGTCACCTCAGTCCCGAATGTGCTGTTTCCATCGACCCGGAATCCCGCCGTTAGGAACAGCCGTTTTTTCCAATCAAACTGACCCTGGAGATAGCCGGCCTTATTATCCCGGCGGGCGTCGTTCGCGCTTAAAGAGGGAAAATCGGTCTCTGTAGCCGCGGCCCGCTGTTCAAACCACTCCCGCTCGAACGCGAAGCCGACGGTGAATAGACCGGATAGATCGAGAACGGTCGGAGTCGTAAGATTCCAGAAGTAGTCTGCGGAGACGCGGCGCTCCTCATTGGTACTGTGGAAGGCGGAGAAATCAAGGGGCTGTCCAGTGCGGGGATCGAACGGATCGAACGGATCGTCGAAGACCGACTGATGGCGGTAGAAGCCGATCTGTACCGTCTGCTGCCACCAGGAGGTGAGCGAGTGATCGCCTTTCGCGCTGAGAACCAATCGCTGCTGATCGCTGGATTGGTTCGGATCAAGCCTGCGCGTATCCCGTGGAAGGACCCGTGGCCGATCACCTTCGAACTCAGTGGGAAAATTGAGGTGGCTGTCGCTGTAACGGACGGCAAGACCCAGATCCAGCGCTTTCTCAAGAGCAAAGCCCACGCGGCCGCTTACAGTCGTGACGCCGAAGTGGTTGTTGATGGGGAGGCTCCCATCGGTGTCGCTTCGGCCCAGCCCCAGCAAGTAGTCAAGTTGCCCGGCTCCTCCACTGAGATTCAATTTCTCCTCAAAGGTTTTTAGATTTCCACCCGCAAACGAGGCTTCGACACGCGGGGTCCCCTTTCCTCTCTTCGTAAATATCTGAATCACCGACCCCATGGCATCGGAGCCGTACAACGCGCTGTGGGGCCCCCGGACGATCTCGATCCGCTCGATGTTGTCGGTACTCAGGTCGCCGAAATCGTAGAAGCCGCCGGCGTCGTTGACCTTCACTCCGTCAATCAGCACCAGATTAAAATTGGAGTTGCCGCCTCTTGGAAACGCAGTCACAATGCTGCCGCGGCTACTCTGTTGCCTGACGCTCAAGCCCGGGACATCCCGGAGAAGGTCCGATACCTGATCGACCTGACGCGCCTCGATCTCCTTTTTCGTAATGACCGTCACCGATGCAGCAACCTGTTTTACTGGAACTTCGGTTTTGGTCGCCGTCACTACCACCGGCCCAAGCTCTACTGCTTCTTCAGGAGTGAGTCCGAGCATCTGCCCCGACGCGCTTCCCAGTCCACAAGCCCACAGAACTGTCACCCACAACCACCCCTTGATCAGACTACTCCAGCATTTCATCGTTCGCCCCCTTATCCGCGAAGGTGGTGCGTTCTTGTCCTCCCCCTGGACAGGTCTCCTGACTCGTGGATCGTTGCCGACCCTGCGCCTTCCCATCCTTCGGCAAGCTCAGGACAGTGGCGTTATGCAGAGCGACTCCCCACTCACAGTGGCGGGACCGTGCTGGCTTTGCCCTGCCGCAGCAAGCGGCCGGCACACCAGCTTCCCTTACATCCAGGGGCGTTCAATTCGTCCGAACAGTTACCTGATCGTATAGGCTTCTCTCACCCCCCTTCAGGCACTCTATCCATCCCTACCAAAGCAAAGATCCGACCCACATCTCCTCCGCAATTAAAAAACCCCAATCCTCCGAGGAGGATTGGGGTTCTCATTCCCAAACCGAACGTTAAACCTGCGCCGCGATCAACCCGGTACGCGACAAGGCCGCCCTTCCCCTCGGAAGGTTATCAGCACCTCGGGGCTGGGCAGGTCTCCTGGCTCGCGGCTTATCTTACTCTCTGCGCCTTCCCAGTGAAAAGACGAGGGATAGGATAAGCGCCCTAACCCTGGTCTTTCACCAGTGGCGTTCAGCAGATTTCAACGCCGCTTACAGTTGCGGGGCAGCAACGGCTTGGCCCTCTACACTCCGAGTACAAGGCTTCACCGTTTTCCCTGTTTCCGCTATCGGCGGACCCAGCCCCACCCGACTTTGGCGGGACAAGGTCTATCTAATCCCACGCTCACCCACAGTGTCAAGAAAATAAAAAGCACCCCGCAAAATGCGGGGTGCTTTTTGGCTCGCGTTAAAGCCCGAAGAATAACTAAACGCTACTTCTTTTCAGGCGCAGCAGCCGGGGCCTTCTCAGCGGCCGGCGCGGTCTCCGCCTTCGGGGCCGCCTTCTTAGCCTTCTTGGCAGCCTTCTTCGGCTTCACTTCCTTCTCAGCAGCAGCAGCCGGAGCCGCCTTCTCAGCAGCAGGCGCGGCATCATGCTTCTTCATTTCGTCAGCAAAGCTGAGACCAGCCACGGAGACGCTGAACAGGCCGGCCATCACTACGATACCGAGTTTCTTCATCATCGCTTCAAATCACCTCCTTTCCAGTTTTGACGTCATATCGTCAGAAGAAGAGGAGTTACTTCTTCTCTGATTCAGGAGCCTTGGCTGGTGCAGCCGGCTTGGCATCCTCCTTAGGAGCCGCAGCCTTCTTCTTGGCCGCCTTCTTCGCGGGCTTCTTGTCCTTGCTACCATCACAAGGGTTGGCTGGAGCACCGGCCGCTGCAGGCGCGGCGGGAGCCGCTGGCTTCGTCTTTTCGTCAGCAAAGCTGAGACCAGCCACGGAGACGCTGAACAGGCCGGCCATCACTACGATACCGAGTTTCTTCATCATCGCTTCAAATCACCTCCTTCCTCGTTTTGATATCTCATCATCAGAAGAATTTGACTGTTACACTTTGCAGGAACGGTGCCAAGACTCGAATTCGCCCACAAATTATTCTCCTCAATAAATCTCATGAGTTACGAACCATACCTACCAGAGCTAGGCGATGAAGGAAGGGCCACACCATTCCGCTCACCCGTTTTGGGGCGTGGCCTACCCCAATTGGGGTGGGCCACGGTTCACGAGACCTCACAACAATACTGTTCACTTCAACCGCTCGTGGTGAGCCTGTCGAGCCACGATGACCCTTCGATAAGCCCAGGGTGAACAGTTGGGGGAGCCTACGTGAACAGTATTGTCGTTAGCGAGAAAAAACGTGACGAATCCAATGCCAGAGAGCGAACGTATCTTGGGAGCAGGTTGCCCTCGGTTCCGTCCCTTGGATGAAAACCTCGTCTACGCCGCCTGAACAGCCGGGGGTCAGGCGGAGGCCGGACGAAGGATCGATCTTGGCTGTGACGATCCCTGGCGGAGGCTCAAAGCTTCGAGACGGATGGTGAACAGACGCTTGCTTAATAAACTGCGTCCAGATCGGCAGCGCAGCCTGAGCCCCTGTCAACTGAAGTGACGCCCCGGAATCGACACCTACCCATACGCCAGCGACCAAGTCTGGCGTGTAGCCGACAAACCAGGCATCCCGCAGGTCGTTGCTTGTCCCGGTCTTGCCGGCCGCGTTCCTGGTGAGCCCGAGGGCGCGAGCCGAGGCAGCAGTGCCCCGTTCGATGGTGCCCTGCAGGATCGACGTTACCAAAAAAGCTGCCTGAGACGAGACTGCTCGCCGCGCCTCTCGTCCCCCTTCAAACAGCACATGTCCTTGTCCATCCTCCACCTTTTTGATCGTGTAAGGTTTGATCCACGTCCCTCCCCTGGCAAGCGTACCGTACGCCGCAGTGATCTCCAGTACGCTGACCTCGGAGGCGCCCAGGAGCGTTGCCGGGTCAGGTCGAAGCCGACTTTCGATGCCGGAAGCCTTCGCTTGATCGATCACACGACCCAATCCGACTTGCTCGCCAATTGTGATAGTGGCAGCGTTGAGGGATCGCTCAAGCGCCTCGCGTAGCCGAACTTTGCCGTAGTAACGATCGTTGAAGTTCCTCGGCCTCCATCGCCCATTCTCCACATCTGGCGCAAGCGGACGATCTTCCACGATAGTCGCAGGCGTAAGCGCTTCGCGCCCATCGACGTGTCCCGCTTCAAAAGCCGCCAGATAGATGAATGGCTTGAAGAGCGAGCCTGGCTGTCGTTTAGCCTGGACGGCGCGGTTAAACTGGCTGCGGTAATAGTCCCTCCCTCCCACCATCGCTTTGATGGCCCCCGCTTCTACGTCCAGCGCTACCAGTGCGCCCTCCACGGCATTTCCTGGCGTCCTCTTTCGCCGACCGTCAAGCTTCGATAGCCCTTGTACAACGGCCTGATGAGCCGCCTGTTGCGTCGCTATATCAAGGGTGGTAAAGACCTTCAGCGTCTTGCCCTTCGAGGCGCCTGAAAGCTTGGCTTCAAGTTCTTTCCGAACGAAATCCAGGAAATGCGTCGCTTCCACAGTCGAGTCCCGTACGACTCGGACTGGTTCCTTCAGGGCGCGGCGATAGTCCGCGTCGCTCAGCTTCCGCTCCTCCAGCAGGCGGCGAAGGACCAGGTCCCGGCGCTCGCGGGCACGCCGCAACGAAACGAGGGGAGAAGCCGTGTTGGGCGACCGGATCAGGCCGACTAACAAGGCCACCTCAGCCGGGTGAAGGGCATCAGGTTCTTTGCCCAGGTAATGGCGCGAGGCGGCCGTAATTCCACGCACCTCGTAAGCCCCGCGTTGGCCGAGATAGACATCATTGAGGTATCGCTCAAGAATTTCTGGCTTCGACAGGGTTGTTTCCAGGCCGAGGGCGAGGACGGATTCTTTAATCTTTCGCGAGAACGAGCGTTCATGGGTGAGGTACCGCGACCGGGCGAGTTGCTGGGTCAAGGTGCTACCCCCCTGGACGATAGACCCGTGCTGCGCGTTCGCCCATGCGGCCCTTATGACCGCGCGCAGGTCTACCCCATGATGTTGATAGAAGCGGCGATCTTCCATGAGCAGCACCGCATCGATCAAGAGAGGAGGGTAGGCACTCAGGGGACGCTCTTCGCTAAGCACGTAGGAAGCGCCCCGGAAGATTGCCATCGGCTCATCCGCCCCGTCGGCATAGATCATCAGCCTGCTTTGCAGTAGATGGCCGGCAATCAGTCCCCACGCTACCCAGACACCGATCAACCCCACCGCAAGTACCAGGGCGTAGCTCAGGCGAATCGACGATCGATCAAAGGATAACATCTGTCCACTCATGGCCTTCGAAATCGAATCCGACTGTAGGAAGGGAGGCGCGTGTCATACTCATATCAAGGGCAACTATCGTGCCATGTTGAGCGCTGGCATACGATGCCGTGAAAAGCGCTCGCACGACACATGGTTGACCGTGTCGTACTCGGGGCGGTTCGATCTCCGGGCGTTGAAATTGCGTGCGAGGAGGGTAAATTTTTCTCGCTGTTCAACGAGAAAACTGCATGGCAGTCAATGCAAATAGGGCGGGAGGTGCGACCCGTGTCTGTCGGAGGTCGAGGAGGGAGTCCTAAAAAGAGAGGCTCTTACAGTTGTTGCATAGATCCTCCAGTACAGGCATAAGCAGGTAGGAGGCGGAACGGATACTTCTCAAAGCTCAGCATAGGCTTCACCGGAGGAGCGAGGACCCACAGAATCTCTACCAGGAAGGCATGCGGAAACTGACTGAGCTTGTAAGGAAGTTTCCGAAGACTTCCACCCGACAGAGCCAGAATGGTCGCTCCGAGAGCCGCAGAAGCAGCAGCTTCCCGCTACCTACCTGTCGACAGGCAGGTATTCGGGAACGCATCAACGATTTCGTTCACCCCACACGGTCCGGGAGAGTCAGGGTATTGACAGCCGCTTCGCGTCACAAGGCGTACGGCGAAGAATATACGATTACTTCTCGATGGCCTTCTGTCTCCGCTGCAGATAAGCATTTCGTACCGCACTGTACAAGTCAACGGTCGACTCTTCAACACTCTCGTACAATTCCAGGTTCTGCGACCGGGCATTGACGACGTCTCCGCCTCTCCTCCCGAACGATGCGGCTAATGGAGCAAAATAATTGATCGGGTCCATCGCCACGTCCCCCACAAGACCAAAGGCATCACGGACCGTCAGCGGGGGTAAGAAGGGGAAGATGAAATAGGGACCGGGACCTATCCCCCATTTACCCAGCGTTTGGCCGGTGTCCGCATCGCTCTGTTCAAGTCCCCACTTCTTGGCGACATCGAAGAAGCCGACGACGCCGACCGTTGTGTTGATGCCGAAGCGAGCCAGTTCGGTACCGGCCCCCTTAAATTTCGCCTGCAGCAGGTTGTTGACTACGCGACGAGGCATGGCGACGTTATCAAAAGCGTTACCGAGGTGCTCCTGCACAGGGTCCGGCAGATAATCCCACACAGTCGCTACAGGTTTCAGGACATACCGATCAACCTTATCGTGATTGAAGCTGAACATCTTTTCATTATACGGCTCCCAGGGGTCGTACTCCTCAATCTGCTCCTTCTCCAGCGACACTGCGCCTTCCATCTGTCGAACAGCGCCTTCATCGGTCGATTGCGGATCGGCCGCCATAACGCTCGACGCGCCCATTAAACCTGTAATTGTCACAACGACAGCCAATGCACCCATCCACGGCAAGAATTTCCTGGCCCTGTGTCCCACCCTTTCCCTCCTTCCCTTAGTCAAAGCCGATGTTCTCGATTGCTTATCCTCGCGCCTCTCCTAATGTCTCACTCTCTCTATTCGTCAAAAAAGCCTATCATCTTTACCACGAATTTTCTTTCTTGTCGCGCAAAATGTGTAACCCATACTACGTCTTAAAGCCTTTCTTGCTAAAATATTAACAAGGTTATTTTCTGTAGCTAATTTGATAAATCACATCTACCTCATCGTCCGAAACCAGCATCGCGCCGTTTGGGCCGAGGGCCATTGAACGGGCGTTGGGGACATGATTCGCGTAGATGCCGATCTCAAACCCTGGCGGCAGTCTGATCTGGTGGAGCGGTAACGCCTGTGCGCTGTTTACTCGGCCGCAAGATACCGATCCGGTCAGCAACACGAGTAAGGGCAACCGAGTCGAAGACCGCGCATCAGGGGATCAGTACGACCTTCCCTGTGGTCTTACGCGCTTCAAGGTTGCGATGGGCGAGTGCCGCCTCGGCAAGCGGCAAAGTCGTATCAATCCGCACGGTGAGGGTCCCGGCGCTGATCCAGTCGAACAGATCCGATGCCCGCTTCAGCAGTTCCGCTCGATCGAGCGTATAGTGCATCAGGTTGGGACGGGTCAGATACAGGGACCCTTTGGCGCTGAGCACCTGGGGGTTCAGCGGCGGCACCGGCCCGCTGGACTGGCCGTACAGCACGAGGTAACCGCGAGGCATGAGGCAGTTCAGACTCTTATCGAAGGTGGTCTGCCCGACCGAGTCGTAGACTACGTTGACGCCTTGGCTATCGGTCAGGCGCCTGGTTTCCGTTTCGAAGTCAGTCTGCGTGTAGAGGATTACCTCATCGGCGCCGGCCTGTCTCGCCAAATCTGCCTTCTGCTCGGTCGAGACGGTTCCGATGACCCAGGCTCCCCGCCGCTTGGCCATCTGGATCAGGAGCAGGCCAACACCACCCGCGGCCGCATGAATCAGCGCCCTGTCGCCCGGCTGCAGCGGATAGGTACTGCAGGTCAGATAGTGTGCGGTCAGCCCCTGTAACATCGCCGCCGCCGCAAGTCGCACATCAATTGCGTCCGGGATCGGCACCAGTCTCCGCGCCGGGACTACCGCATACTCCGCGTAGGAGCCGACATGCATGGCGTAGACGACGCGAGTTCCCGGTATAAGGTCCGACACGCCGGGGCCGACGGCATCCACCACGCCGGCCGCCTCTCGGCCGGGGATCACCGGCAGCGGGTCAGGGTACTGGCCCTTTCGCTGATAGATATCGATATAGTTGACCCCCACTGCCTCAACCTTGACCCGCGCTTCGCCCACACCGGGTTCGGGAAGCGACACCTCTTCGTAACGAAGCACTTCAGGGCCGCCATACTCATGCATGCGAATCGCGCGCATACTGTTGTCTCCCTCTGGAAAAGCGATCAGGGGTCAGCCGTCTGCCAGGTATTGAGGCTGAAGACCGAAGACTGAAGTAGTCTAAAAGCTCTTCCGCCTTCGGCCTTGGATAGAACTGACGGCTAATCGCTAACAAGCTCCTTAGTAAGTAACCGATCGATCATACTCCATGAGCAGTTGGGCGTATCGTTTGATGTCGATCTTCTCGACGCCTGGTACACGCTTGAGGTCTTCGTCCAAGACCCCCCGGGTCTGGGCTCACCCCCCTCAGAGATAGACCGGGATCTGGTGATCTACGGCGAACTGAAATAACTCTTCGAGTGGCGGCAGCCCGTACGGTTTTACATGCTGCCGCAACTCCGGCTTGATCAGGACCGTGGCATCGAGCGCCAACACAATGCCGACATCGATCCCCGATTCCTTCGCCCCCTTCGCCACAAAGAACGGCATCGCCGCCCGCGTTGAGTTATCGTACCCGTGGGTCGCTGTGATCAATAACTTTGCCATCGTCCCCTCCCTCTTTCTCCTTAACGCTCTGTTCATACAGAAGCCTAAAATACCTCAAATGTTGAGTCGTGGGGTGGATTCCCACTCCTGGACTGCGCTGTTCCATCGGCAAAATCCACATGAGAATGAACTGACCGGGGCAGGGCCGTGAAGAATCGCCACGGCGTCCTTGACGAGCGATTCGGCGGCCGCAGGGTCGGTCGGCACCTCGTGGACGTCGACCTGGAACTGAATGAGACCGTGCGCTTTCACCTCGATCGGATGATAGTAGATCAGATACGCGAGACGCTTGGTCTTGTGGCCGTTACCTTCCAGCAGCAGTGTGTAGAGGTTCATCTGATTCTGATAGAATGCATGGGTGTCGGCTTTCGGGGCATACCCCCGGGTCTTGTAGTCCAGCGGGTAGTAGAAGTCGGCCTCATCCACAAGGCACTCGTCCAACGCCCCCATCACTTCAACGTCAGCCCAGGCCGGCGTATAGCGGATCCCACGTCTCCAGTCACGCCATCGGTCGATCGTCTGCGTGTCGGATAGCAGTCGACCCGGGAGCTTTCCTTTCACTTCAGGAGGCAGCTCGCTACGATCCCTGAACTGATCAAAGTATCGCTTGAACTGCAGGTCTAGCCCACCAGGGAGGCTCGGGAAGATAGTCTCGGGGCGCTTAATCCCGGCGTTGATCTCCAGCCAGAAGCAGCGGGGGCACTCGGTATACAATCCCAGGCGGCTGTTGGATAAGGTGAGGCGCTTCATGTTGTCGTCATGGCGCGTCTGTCAAGCGGTGAAGGTTCTTACGGCCGAGAATGAGGTCCGGCTCTACGCTATCCCTCCAGCAACTGGTATTTTCCGGGGGCCAACGATTCTTCCGGAACCAGGATGATCTCCCCGCCATAGGCCTGCTGGAGCGCTTCGATCTCCTCGCCGTCTTCCGCCTGGAACCAGCCGATCAGATCGGGGTGGGCCCGGATCCGGACCAGGGGGATCTGCTTGCGGGACAGCCGCCACTCGACCTCTCGGAGGACTTGATGGGCGATGGAGGGGGTTGAGCGGATGTAGCCAAGACCGCCGCACGCGGGGCAGGACGCGCTCAAGGCCTTGTTCAAGCCTTGGCGGACTCGCTTCCGCGTCATCTCGACCAGGCCAAGCTCTGATAGGAGCGAGACGTTGGTGGGGGAGCGGTCGGGCTTCAGCGCCTCCTTCAACTCCTGGACCACACGATCCCGACTCTCCTGCCGAGCCATATCGATAAAATCGATGATAATGATCCCACCCAGGTCTCGTAAGCGCACCTGGCGCGCGATCTCTAGAGCCGCCTCCAGATTGGTCTTGAGGACCGTCTCTTCAAAATCGTGCTTGCCGACGTACTTTCCGGTGTTGACATCGATGGAGACGAGCGCCTCCGTCTCCTCCAACACGATATAGCCCCCTGATTTAAGCCACGCCTTATGTCGCAGCGCCTTCTCGACCTCCCGTTCAATACCGAACGACTTGAAGATCGGCTCGTCCTCGGTGTACAGAAACAGATGCGACTTCAGATCGGGATGCAGCGATTCGGCATACTCCAGGCATCGCTCGTACTCCGTCGGACTGTCCACGACTAGGCGGACCACCTCTTTCGTGAAGAGGTCGCGGAAGATCCGGAAGATCAGGTCCAGGTCCTTCTGGACCAATGACGGGGCAGCGAGCGCTTCGGCCTTGCCTTTGATCTTTTTCCAGAGGGATCGGAGAAACTCGAGATCGGCCTCGATCTCCGCTTTCCCCTTGCCGATCCCGGCAGTCCTGACGATGACCCCCTCCCGTTGAGGGTTGATCTCTTCGATGATCTGCTTCAGCCGGGATCGTTCCGCCTCGTCCTCGATCTTCCGCGAGACCCCGACGTGCTGCTCGGTCGGCATATAGACCAAGTGGCGGCCTGGCAGGGTGATGTGAGAGGTGATACGAGCGCCCTTGGTCCCAAGCGGCTCGCGAGCCACCTGTGCGACAATCTCCTGGCCCTCCTTCAGGAGCTCCTCGATGCTGGCCTGTGGGCGACGACCTCGAGGGAAGCCGGATCTCGGCTCCTCGGAGAGGGGTTCTGTCGGCTCGCCTTCCTCCCCGATGGTGAGTAACTGCTCATACTCTTCCACGTCCTCGAAGATGTCCCGGACGTACAAAAAGGCATCCTTCGCCAGGCCCAAATCCACGAAGGCCGCCTGCATCCCGGGAAGGATCTTCAGGACACGCCCTTTGTAGATGTTTCCGGCGATGCTCTTGTTCTTCGAGTCATCGATCAGTAGTTCGACCAGCACGCCGTCCTCCAGGACGGCTACCCGGGTTTCCACGATAGAAGAGTTGACGATGATCTCGCGTTTCATTGGTCGCCGTCCAGGATCAGGGCTGTTCTCGCCACGCGCAATTTTGTCTCCCACCCATCATACCGGCCGTTGAGGGTTTCCTTCAAAAGGTGAGCCATAATCACGTGCGGTCGTACACCACCACCCTGACCCGTGCTCAGCCGGATGTCCCAGCGAAGCGCGCCTTCTTCCTCCCCCAAGACTACCAACTCCCGGATCTGCGGACGGGCGTCTACCTCGATCCGCTTCTCCTTCCGCTCTACGCTCACCAGAATGCTGGGTCGATCGAGCCACTCATCGCAGAGCGCCTGAGCGCGAAGCCGCTCGCCGATCTCTTGGGCACAGCCGTTCAGCGGCAACGACACGCGATAGGCGGCCTCCCGTACCAACGTCGTCAGCGATGGCGCCGTCAATGGGACCTCCCAGGCGCGAAGCAACTGCAGTTCGGCCGCGAGGCAACGATTGACCTGCGCCACCAACTCCTCCGGTGCCATGGCCGCACGAAGCTCGATGTCCGCCAATTCCTGCCGCCCCTCAACCCCCACCGGAAGCGCGAGGGCGCACGACAGCTTCGGCTGAGGGTTAAACCCCTGCGAGTAGGCTACGGCGACCCCGGCCCGACGCAGCGCTCGGCCCAGCGCCCGCATCAACTCCAGATGCGACAGAAACCGGAGCATCCCGATCTTCTGGAACATAAACCGAATGCGCTGTACCGGCGCTTCGCTCGGCTCGCGCAGTGTTGAGCGTTGAGCGTTGAGCGTTGAGTCGGGAATCTCACAATGTGAACTCGACGCTCGACGATCGACACTCGACACCTCCATCCCGACCTCTTCTGCCCAGGTCGGCCAGTTGGGCATGCAGATCTCGCCGCAAGCCGTACAGGCGGCCGTATGGCAATCGGGCGTCCCGCGAACCTCCATAGCCTTCTTGTACTCCCGCTGCAGGAACGCTTTGTTGACGCCGGAGTCGATATGATCCCACGGCAACGGCTCATCCACGTTACGCGGCCGATTCGCAAACGCCCTCGGATCGATCCCCGTCTCGTCGAAGGCCTGCATCCACCGGTCGAACTTCAGGTGTTCGGTCCAGCCGTCCAACCGACACCCCAGCTCGTAGCCGCGCCGGACGACGCGGCCAAGTGAACGGTCGCCCAGCGAGAAGACCGCCTCCAGAAACGAGGACTGGACGTTATGCCACTTATACGACACCCTGAGTTCCCGCAACCTTCGTCTCAGGAAGTCCTGCTTGTCCTTGAGTACCTCCATCGGCTCCTGGGCACACCACTGGAAGGGCGTATGCGGTTTCGGTACGAACGAGGAGGTACTGACCGTCAGCCCAAAGCCTCTCGCCGACTCGGCCCGCGCGATCCTCGCCGATTCCCGCGTGATCCGGACGATGTCATCCAGGTCCTCCTGCGTCTCGGTCGGCAGTCCGATGATAAAGTAAAACTTGACCGACTCCCAACCCGCCTTAGCAGCGTTCCGCACGGCCGTAAAGATCTGCTCCTCGTCGAACCCCTCCTTGTTGATCACCTTCCGAAGCCGACTGCTGCCGGCCTCCGGCGCGATGGTGAAGCCGGTCTTCCGAACCCGGCTGATCTCCTCGGCCACCTGCGGAAACCGGTTCAGCGTTTCGACCCGGAGAGAGGGAAGCGACAGTGAGATCTTTTCCGGCAGGAGCCGGTCCATCAATGCGGGCACCACGTCGGGCAGGACCGTCAGATCGGCGATGCTCAACGAGGCGAGCGAGACCTCTTCGTATCCCGTCTGCCGGACTGCATGCATAGCCAATTGCTGAATCTCCTCGCTCGATCGTTCCCGGAGCGGTCGGTACAGGTAGCCTGCCTGGCAAAACCGGCACCCCTGGGTACAGCCCCGCATCACCTCGATACTCACGCGGTCGTGGACGATCTCCATGAAGGGGACCGGGAAGGCGCCGTAATCGATCCCGTCCAGATGGATTGCCGTCCGCTTGCGGATGGTCTCGCCCTGGTGGAACGCCGGGACGTAGCAGCCAGGGATCCTGGCCCATGCCTCAAGCAGCGCGTCACGCCGCCCGCCTGAGGCTTTCCACGCGGCTGTCGCCTCGCAGACCTCGAGGACGACCTCTTCGCCGTCGCCCAGAACGAACAGATCGATGAACTCCGCGATCGGCTCGGGGTTGAAGCCGACGGACCCGCCAGCAATCACAAACGGATCGCCTTCCCGTCGCTCAGCGCTCCCCAAGGGGACGCCGGCCAGGTCCAGCATGTTCAGGATGGTAGTGTAGGACAGTTCGTACTGCAGCGTGAAGCCGATCAGATCGAAATCGGCCAGGCTGTAACCGGACTCAAGGGTACAGAGCGGAATCCGCCCCCGCCGCAGCAGCGCCTCCGCATCGGTCCAGGGCGCATAGACCCGTTCCGCCATAAACTCCGGCCGTCGGTTCAAGATCTGGTACAGAATCTTCAGGCCGACATGGGACATGCCGATTTCGTAGGTATCGGGGAAGGCGAGGGCAATCTTGACAGATGTTGCGGCGGGGTCCTTCTTGACGGCGTTCCACTCCATGCCGATATAGCGAGACGGCTTGCTGACCGTAGGGAGAATTTCATTTACTATCGCTTGCTGAAAGCTGCGCAATTATGCGCCTCCTTGTTTTAACGCAGACTTTTACCGTTCTGGCGAAATCATACACTATGGAGACTGTCCCGCAAACCTCTTTTTATGCTTCGACAGGCTCAGCACGAACGGAATAACCTCAATGTTTTCAATGCCCATACCGTTCACCCTGAGCGTGTCGAAGGGTAATTATGAGTCTACAGAACAGGCTCTATGGCCACCGCAAAGGCAATCTTAGGACAATGGAATGGCGAGTGTGGAGATGAGAGGGATGACAGGGAAGTAAGTAAAGAATAGATCGATCAGACGATTCTGAAAGGCAAACCGGACCAGCGCGGTGCGGCCACCTCCGATGTCAAGCTTCTTGCGGATTCGCGCGGCGTGGTTCTCGACGGTCCGCACGGACAGTTGAAGCGCTGCGGCGATCTTCTTGTCGGGTAAACCCTGCGCGATATGCTGAAGCACCTGGGTCTCACGAGCCGTCAAACGCGTACCCTGGACGCAATCCGGCTGCCCCTGCGCACGCTGGGCCACCCGATCTCCAATCTGTGAATAGACAATACCGGGCGTCGCCAGACTCTCCGGAGATGTTCGATAGTAGATGACATAGGCGCAATTGAGCGACGGCGTCCCCGAGCATTCGCTCATACAGACCTTGACGTCGCCGATCGCCTCCGCCATGGCCCCGCCAAAGAGCCCGGACCCGAACTCGCACAGGTACGATTCGGATTCACTCGACTCCGCTAACCGGCACCCCAGCACGGTGACCCGAATCACGCCTTCCGACTCGACCGCGACTCGAAGCGTCCATCCGAACTGGTCCCCCAGCTTTTTCAGGCACTCGGCCCAGGTATAGCTATTCGGGCGTCCACGCACGTGACGCGTCTGGCAGTACTCCAACAACGCCTGACGTCCCAACTGCGCTCCGACACCGCGCATCATCTCTTGAAGCACCACAGGGTCGAGGTGTCTCGCGACGGCCTGGATGAGTCCGGACAGCGCATTGGCTCCCAGTGTCCGCTCAGAGTTCTGGCGCTGCCTACTCTTGTCACGAGCTTCACGCGCCATACACACTCCCCCGCCACGCCCTTGTGTCCTGCAAGAGGATATCAAGATAAGACATCCTCCCATAGAACCATACCTGGGCACACAGTAATTGGTAAATTTACAATCAGTATAGTGCGACAAGGGTAATTCTACCAGCCCAAGTTTACTCCTCCGCACGGGTTTACGGCGTATCGACTACCGGAGCGCGAAGCGCAAACCGGACCAGCGCCGTGCGGCTGCCGATCCCAAGCGCGCTGCGGACCTGCGCGGGATGACTCATTGGCTCGAATCTGCGCATGGGTGTCCGCGACTCAGCGTCTCAGCAGGGTAGCGACGGTCTGTAACAGGATCCGGGAATTGAGGGGTTTGGTGAGGTAGGCGACGCAACCGGCCTCCAGGGCCTTTGCATATGGTTCCGGATGGACATAGGCGGTCGTTATCACGATCGGGATCTGTCGCGTCTCGTCATCAGCCTTGAGCTGACGGATGAGCGTCAAACCGTCGATACCCGGGAGTTGCAGGTCCATGAGGATGAGATCCGGCCGCTCGATTTTGACCCGTTCCAGCAGGCCACGGCCATCTTCCGCCGACAGGACGGTATATCCCGCGGCGTCGAGAACCTCCTTCGCCAGCTCTCGGCCCGCCGGATCATCCTCCACGATCAAAATTACGGCCGGTGTCATCGTTCTTCCCCCATGTCCCGGCTCGCGGGCGGCGTCAGCGGCAGCCACACCGTGAAGGTGCTCCCATGGCCTGGGCCGGCCGACGCGGCCGCCATCGTCCCTCCGTGCAGTTCGACCAACTGCTTGGTCAACGCAAGGCCCAACCCGCTCCCCTGGGACTGCTGAGTGGTCTCAAGCTGCCGAAAGCGCTCAAAGAGGCGAGGGAGATCCTCCGCCGCGATCCCGATGCCGGTGTCCGCGACCGAAATCTCCGCATAATCAGGAGATTTCGAGAAGCTGGGGGTTGGGGTGCGGGCGGTGACCGTAACCCGGCCGCCCTCTGGGGTAAACTTGATGGCATTCGACAGGAGGTTAAGGACGATCTGCTTAAACCGAACCGGGTCGGCGGTGAGGGTGATCGGCGCACTGTCAATATCCGACACGATAGTGAGGCGCTTGGCATCAGCAACAGGCCGGATCTCGTAGACGGTGGCGGCGAGTGCCTCGGAGAGCGCGAGCGACTCGAGACGCAGGGTCAGTTTGCCCGCCTCGACCTTGGACAGATCCAGCAGGTCGTTGATCAGCGCGAGCAGGTGGCGGCCGCTGGTCTGGATGTGGTTGGCGTAACGGGCCTGCTTGGGGGTCAGCGGCCCGACGGTCTGGTCGCACAGTAGGTCGGCAAAGCCCAGGATGGCGTTGAGGGGGGTCCGCAGTTCGTGGGACATGTTGGCCAGGAAGTTGGACTTGTGGCGGGAGGCATCCGCCAGGTGGCCGTTGGCCGCCTGCAACTCTCGCGTTCTCTCCTGAACCAGGTCCTCCAAATTCTGGGAGTAGCCTACCACCTGCGCGTAGAGCTGGACATTCCGGACGGCTGAGGCGAGCGGTTCCATGAAATTACTCAGTATCGTGACATGATCCTGCGTGTAGGCGCCGGGCATCCGGCTGTCCAGCGTGATGGATCCGACCGCCTCCCCACCGACCAGCAAGGGCAGGATCATGGTCGAACGGATCCCCTCCCGCGCGACGAATACCTCATCGGCAAAGGTCTGCTCATGCTGCAGATCCCGAATCAGCCGAGGTATTTTGTGGTCCATAACCCACTCGACGGCTGTCTTGCCCGACGAATGCCATGTCTTCCCGTGGAAACACTTTAGAGAAGGCTCGGCGAACGACAGCGTCGCGACCAGCTTCTCCCCTTCCCGGACCACGACGCAGATCCGATCGCAGGGAACCAGTGTTGTGATGACTGTCGCAACGCCGGGAAAGACATCTTCCAGCATGAACGACTGGCTTAAGAGCGCGGACACCTTATTGATCCCACGCTGATACTCTTCCGCCTGAATCAGCGACGTCGCTTGCCAGTAGATGCTTCCTGTCAACGCGACGATCGCGAACACTACGATAATCGCCAGTCCGAACTCAGTGTTGAAGAAGCCGAACTGCTGCCCCTTTAACCGTATCCAACCCGCCAAGATCGGAAGAAGGATTGCGACAACCAGCAGCCGCCGCATCGCGGCGGCAGCAGCCGCATCGCTCGTCATAACGCCTACAATCCTGTGTTGCGCTCGAGCGAACACGACACCGATGGACAGCGCGAGGAACAGCAATGCCGTGGGCGGGGCGACTGTCGCGAAAGGATAAACCTGATGGATCGCGACCCCGCCGTAGAGGTAGGCCACGAGGGTCAAGAACGCCACCGAGGAGACCGCAACGGCCACGTGCTCAGCAGGCCAATAGCCGCTGCGAGTCTTCACATCCAGCAGCAGGAGGGCGCTGCCGAGCAGCAGAAAGCTCAGTGCGCTCGTAAACGCCATCCGGCCTGGATTCAGATGCGGTACCAGGTTCCTGCGTTCCTGCAACAGCAGTCCGTCGATTCCCAGGTCCTGCCCAAACAGATATTCGTACAGGTATTCGCTGAGTGCGAGCAGACCGATCAGCACGACGATCGATGCAGGGATCTGCGCGACCCGTCGACTCCATCTATTAGTGGACGCTGCGCGTGACAACCAGAGAGCGAGACCGGCCAGGACAAAGGCGAGCGCCGTGTTGGCCTTCATGGTAGGAAATTGCGGCGCCGGGTTCTTGAGGATATCCACGTCAAACCACCAGCCGACTAGGACCAGGCCGGCGACCAGGACCGCGCTCACGCTTGCGATGCGTGAAATCCACCGCAACCGTGATGGAAGCTGACGTGAATCAGGCTGAACACTCATAGCGTGCTATGACATACTGTTGTTTACTATTCTTTACTCCGAGTGTTACTTTTATAGTAATACTCTTCCTAATGCAAGAGTACAACTACTTAATGTCGTTGAAAACTCATGAATTGTACCGATGCGGCGCACCCATGGGCAGAGAACTCGGTGTGTTGAGCCCTCCGCAGCTTTCTCGCGGCGTCTTCAGGGCTCGATCAGATGCGTGCGATACGCAAATCGGACCAGCCCGGTGCGGCTATCGATACACAGTTTCTAACGGATCCGCGCGGTATGGTTCTCGACGGTCCGAACCGACAGCCGGAGCGTTGCGGCGATTTTCTTATCGGAAAGGCCCTGAGCAATGAGCCGGAGGACCTGCACCTCGCGCGGGGTCAGACGCTGGTCTTGTACACTCTCCAGCGACCCTTCGGCGACCAGAACCGACCCTTGTTCCGTGTGCGGATGGATGATGTCGGGTGTGGCGAGGTGATCCTCGGACTCGTCGAGGTAGATCGTGAAGACGCAGTGAAGCGGCGGTGTCTCTGGACATTGGTCGGCATAGATCTTTGCGTAGCCGAGCGTCTCCGCCACAACCCCGGCACAGAGCCCCGCGGCCAGGTCACACAGGTAGAATCCATACTCACGCGGTTCCGTGAACCGGCACTCCAGCACGTTGACGCGAAGTGTGTCAGCCGACTCGACCGTCGCTTGAAGGTTCCACCCACATTGCTGCCCTACCGCCTCCAGGCACTGGGCGGACGTTCGACGGTCACATCGTCTCTCCACGCCATGCGTCAGCCGCCATTCGGAAGCCGCCAGCCGACCATGCTCCGTCCCTATACCGCGAACGATATCTTGGAACACCGATGGGTGGATCTGCCTGGCGACCCTATGAATTACGCCAGCCAGCATCTTCGTCAGCAGCGCCTGCGGGCAGTCTGTTCGCTGATGGCTCTTATTGTCAACCCGATGCTTCACGACATGTCCCTTTTCTGTTTCGTCTCGTTTTCACACTTCACGGCGCTCCAGAATGATCCTCAGGCCGGATAGACCCACAATTCTGATTTTATTATGGAGGTGAGCACCTAACACATGCAAGCGTATATTTACGTAGATAGGATGCGTATAACTACGTATTTTTCTCGGACAACTCCCGTAGGTCCACCCACCCGCTGCTGGTGATTCAAACGCACGGCCACCTTAAAATAAGGAGGAGGAGCACAGAAACGGCTTTCTCCCCTGGCGGGAAGGCCGATCTTCCTCGTACCAACGCTACTGTCGGAAGAACCGAAACCGAAACCGTGAGCCGCGTCACGAAGTTCTTTCGAGACAGGCTCCATCGTGAGATAATGCAGCACATCCCGAGGTAACCACTTCATGAGAATACTGCTGCTTTCCGATCTGCACGCGAATCCGGCGGCGCTGGAAGCCGTCACAGCGGAGAGGTTCGACCGCTTGATCTGTCTTGGCGATCTTGTCGGCTATGGACCCTCCCCAAGCGAGGTCATCAGGTTCATCAGAGAACACGCCTTCGCGACCATCCGTGGCAATCACGACAATGCCCTGGCGCTTGACGTCGAGTGCCGTTGCTCGCCGGATCTGAAGGCGTTGGCGGAATCGACCCTCGCTTGCCATCGCAGCCTCTTGAACAGCGAGGAGCTTGACTGGTTACGGGCACTACCCAACTCGGTTGAGTTTACGCTCGACGGGTACCGCTTTGCCGCCTTCCATGCGACACCTCACGACCCGCTGTACGGATATGAGATCACGCCGGAGCTGCCCGACGATCAGCTCCGCGAACAGATCGAAGGGATCAAGGCTGACTTTATCCTCCTGGGACATACGCACCTGCCGATGGTGCGGGGGATCGGCTCGCGGATCGTCGTCAATCCCGGCAGTGTGGGTCAGCCAAAAGATGGCAACCCTGAGACGAGTTACGCCATCATCGAAGACGGCGTTGTTGAGCTGAGGCGCGCCAAGTACGATCTGCCCGGAACCGTGGATGCTCTGCGCAAGCTGCCGCTCAGCGCTGAGCTGATCGATCAACTGACCTCTATCCTTGAGCAGGGCACACTCAAATGATTGTCACTGTTGTACGTCAATTGAGGAGGATTCGACGGTGAACTTCAAAAGCCTGCCGATTGGCAATAGCGCCCCGGTCATTGTCAACGCCGTCGTGGAAATCCCTTCGGGCTCCAGCAACAAGTACGAGTATGACATGAGCCTGGGCGTGTTTCGGCTGGACCGTGTGTTGTACTCTCCGGTGCATTATCCGGCTGACTACGGATTTATCCCGGGCACGCTCGGTCAAGATGGGGACCCGCTCGACATCCTGATCCTTATCTCACAGCCCACGTTCCCCGGTTGTCTGGTCGAAGCCCGACCCGTTGGGATGCTGGACATGGTCGATGAGAAGGGGATCGATGAGAAGATCCTCGCCGTGGCCCACGGCGATCCGCGCTATCAGCGGATCGAGGATCTCGTGAGCGTGGAGCCTCACGTACTAAAAGAAATCGAGCATTTTTTTAACGTCTACAAAAACTTGGAAGGGCGAACGAGCCTGACATCCGGTTGGCTGGGTCGGGGCGCTGCGCATGAGCGTATAGAGACCTACCGCGTCAGGTAGTCAGGGGGTTCGCATGTTCGGCCTCAGCCGGAACGTAGTGGCGCTCGGGCTGGTCAGCCTGCTCACCGACGTCAGCGCGGAGATGATCTACCCGCTCCTGCCGCTGTTTCTGACCACCGTGCTCGGAGCGGGCCAGACCTTCATCGGCCTGGTGGAAGGGATCGCCGAGAGCGCGGCCAGCCTAACCAAGCTATTCTCCGGGTGGCTTTCCGATCGGCTTGGCCGGCGAAAAGGCCTGGTGGTCGTCGGCTATACCCTGTCCACAGTCGCCCGCCCCCTCGTCGCCCTCGCCCTCGCCCCCTGGCACGTCCTGATGGTGCGGTTTGCGGACCGTCTTGGCAAAGGGCTGCGCACCTCCCCGAGGGATGCCCTGATCGCCGGCTC
Organism: Candidatus Methylomirabilis sp.; assembly: GCF_028716865.1. Lineage (NCBI taxonomy): Bacteria > Methylomirabilota (SeqCode) > Methylomirabilia (SeqCode) > Methylomirabilales (SeqCode) > Methylomirabilaceae (SeqCode) > Methylomirabilis (SeqCode) > Methylomirabilis sp. (SeqCode). The sequence goes on from NZ_JAQUOY010000019.1 coordinate 22,390, forward strand.
TACCGACTTGGCCATCAGGGGAAAGGCCTACGGGTTCCATCGCTCGATGGACCACCTGGGGGCCGTGGCCGGGCCGGCCCTGGCTTATGTGCTCCTCCTGCTCATGGGTGGTCGGCTCAGGACCCTTTTCCTGCTCGCGGCGATCCCTGGCGTCTTCTCGATTCTTATTCTCGTCCTGAAGGTAAGCGAGATCCAGGTCAATCCCACAGCAGCCCATAAAGCGACACCAAGCGCCAGTCGCATGGATCCACAACTGACTCGCTTCCTCCTCGTCGTAACGCTGTTTACTCTGGGCAACTCCAGCGATGCCTTCCTGCTGCTGCGAGCGCAGGAAGTCGGCATCGCCGTTGCCCACCTGCCGCTGCTCTGGATGGTCTTCAGCCTGGTCAAGGCGGTGACGGGGATGCCGGGCGGAATACTCTCCGACCTCAGGGGCAGGCGAGGCGCAATCATCGCCGGATGGCTGGTGTACGCCCTCGCCTACCTGGGTTTCGGCGCCGCCAGTCAGCCCTGGCATATCTGGGTGCTCATCGGTTTCTATGGCCTGTATTTCGGACTCACCGAAGGAGGAGAGCGCGCGCTGATCGTCGATCTGGTCTCCCCGGACCGCCAAGCCTCCGCCTTTGGCCTCTTTCACTTCTGCATCGGGATCGCCGCCCTGCCTAGCAGTCTGCTGATGGGGTACCTCTACCAGCACTTTGGCGCCGGGCCGGCGTTCACCGTCGGCGCCGCCCTGGCCGGCCTTTCAGCTTTCCTACTCCTCATCCTGCTCCGGCCTTCGTCCCCTCAGACCTGAATGAGCGTGGGACGCCGGCGCCTTCGCACCTCTGGCTGGGTTAGCTGCAGCAGCATGGGAAGTAATGGACTACTGATGAGATGCGTTACTGAGGAGTAGGACTTGCTGGGAGTTGTGGCTTAGATCGAGGGTGTGACACAACGAGGAAGAGGGGACTTAATCCGGGAGGAACTCCGGGTGGATTCGTTTGGTGATCACGCCCTGCTCCCATGCCAAATTCAATAGATGTTCGAGGCCCCGTCTGCATTCCTGATTCCAAACGCGAGTATCCTCGTTCACATACATGCCGACGAATCGATCAGCCAGAGCCTCCTCCATACCGCGGCCAAACTGCAGGGCGTACTGGAGCGCCTCCTGTCGGTGAGCCAGGCCATAGTCGATGCTGGCCTGAAGGTATTTCGAGACTTCCAGGCAACATGACTCACCCAGATCCTTACGGATGGCGTTGGCTCCAAGCGGCAGCGGCAGCGCGGTCCGCTCGTACCACCAGGCGCCAAGATCCACCAACTTGATGAAACCGCGGGCGCCGAAGGTGAGCTGTCCTTCGTGGATGACAAGAGCAGCATCCGCCTCGCCGCTTTCGACCGCGTCGAAGACCCGCTCGAAGGGAACAGACACGGCCTGAAACTCATCCAGGTACAGCCGCAGTACGAGGAAAGCCGTCGTGAGTCTACCGGGGATGGCAATTCGCTTACCGCGGAGTTCGGCGAGATCGAGCCCTGGCTTCGCTACGAGGATCGGCCCGTAGTTCCGTCCGATGCTGGCGCCATGCGGTAGCAGGATGTAGCGGTCAGCCACATACACATACGCATGGACCGAAAGCGCCGTCACCTCCAGCCTGCCTTCCATCGCCCAACTGTTCAGGACTTCGATCGCTTCGAGGATATGCTGGAAGCGAAACCGGCCCGCGTGAAGTCGCTCCTTCGCCAGGGCGTAAAACATGAATGCATCATCCGGGTCCGGACTATGTCCGATCCGGATGAGAGATGTCTCCATGCGCTGTCCGCTCTCTAGCCCAGGTCGTCCAGGGTCTCGTGAATGGTCTTTTGAATGCAGGTAAAGATCGGCGTATCGCGAAGGGTAAAACGGCTGGCTTCGGTCTCGCGGAGCGCCATGATAAGCTCCACAAAATCAGCCGGCTGATCGCTCTCAAACGCGACCACAAACTCCTGATCATCGAGGCCGAATGAGTAGGTGGTGTTCAGTTTCACCGATGGAAACTTGTGGCCCACCTTGATATGGACATTCATCATCTCCTGACGCCGATCGAGCGGCAGCAGGTACCAGTCCCGTTGTTTGACGAACGGATAGACGAACAGGTATTGATGTTCACCGGGGATGATTGTCGATCGACGGCCCTCCTGGCCTGGATGGAGATGCTTAGTAACATAGATCGAGCGCCGAGCCATGGCAACGAATGAGTAGGGTGTCGTCAAGTAGGCGCCAAGCACCGTCCCGTTCATCTGTCGTGACATTTCCTGAAACAGCCTCAGCGAGTCACCGATCCGCCAGAGCATAAAGTCGGTGTCCGGCCGCAGCCCTACGGTGGAGTACGGGATCAGCAGCATCCGTTCACGCCACTGCTCCACCGCGGCGCTGAACTCCTTTTTACTTGTCTCGCGCTCCTCTTTCGGAAGGCGTCGCCAGGCCAAGTCAACCTTGTAAAAAGCAAAATTTACGTATTGTTCTTGGACTGAAGTCGGCATATCATCTTCGTCCTGCTTCCTACTTCGAGCTGGGCTGCCGCTTACGCAGCCCCATCCGTTTTTCCTTCGCCACCTCTCTTATACATCAGGATTAGGGTGGGCGCAAGGACTGGTTGAGGCGTCGATAGGGTTTCAGCTAATTATCCTTGACAAATTCGCTAGGGATGTTTATGCTTAATCGATTTTTGGTCTGAGGGCTGCGTTTACGTTTACAGAAAACACCGCGAGGACCATGGGCTCGCGGTATTTTCGTTTCTAAGACCGTGAATCATGTCAGCGGGAAACGACGCTGTGATGAAGAGGGATAATGGCTCCTGACGATAGCATTGAGGAAACGAGCGGGGGTTCGAGGTTCGATAAAGGAACTCGGCATCGCCCTCTCGAGGTCAAAGTAGACGGTCGAGGGGTCGAATCAGCTATTCGACTCTTCAAGAAGCTCATCTTGCGCGATGGGATCTTGAAGGAACTGAAACGAAGAGCGCACTACGAGAAGCCGGGGGAGAAGCGTCGCCGAAAGGTTCGTGAGGCCGCACGCAGACTTCGCCGCCAGGCGGCTCGCGCAGTTCGCCGCGACCAGTCGGAATTCTAAGTCCCCCGGAAGGGTCCGGGTGGATGAAGCCAGCCGTGGAAGGCGGGGCCATGGCGATGGCACCAATCGAATTACCCGTGAGAAGTCGGCCGCAGGCCGACGAAAGGAGTTCCGAGAGTATGGGGACACGAGTGTATGTAGGCAATCTCCCGTTTGATACGGATGCATCTGCGCTCCGCGCCCTCTTTGAAGAGGGTGGTCGCGTGGTTACCGATGTGAAGATCATTACCGATCGGGATACCGGACGACCCCGGGGCTTTGCCTTCGTCGAAATGGAGAACCAGAGCGACGCCCAGGCCGCCATCCAGGCCTTAAACGGGCGAGAGCTTGGTGGCCGGGCACTGACGGTCAATGAGGCAAAGGAACAGGCCCCTCGCGGTGGTGGCGGTGGCGGTCGCGGTGGATATCGCAGTGGTGGTGGCGGTGGCGGATATCGCAGTGGTGGTGGCGGTGGCGGTGGTCGCAGAGGCGGCTATTAACGGTGGTGGTGCACAATCTCCACGGAGCAGGTCCAGACGGGATAAAACCTGCTTGATTTACTCTAGCCTACTGAGGTCCTGAGACCCTTTACCCCTTTTCATAAAATCTGAAAGGTCCTTGCCTGATCATCATTTGCCCTGCTCGCCTCCGATAGGCTGATCGGCCGGGGCTGACGATAACTCCACATAGATTTCAAGAAAAGTCGAGAGCGTCACGAGAAGCACGGGCCCCAGGATAAACCCGAGGATACCGAATACCTGAAGACCGCCAAGCATGCCGAAAAACAGGAAGAGCGTCGGCAGATTGGTCCCGCCTGAGATGAGAGCCGGTTTCAGCACATTATCAGCCGTGCTGACGACTACCGTCGACCAGGCGAGCAACAAGATGCCGCGAATCCAGCTTCCCTCCAGAAACAGATAAATAGCTGCCGGGATCCAGATTAACCCCGACCCGCCAACCGGGAGTAATGAGAAGAGGGCGGTGGCCAGCCCGAGAAAGACCGGGTACGGGACACCGAAGCTCCAGTACCCTACTCCTCCAAGGACGCCCTGCGCCAGGGCCGTCACAAGCGTGCCGCGGACAACGGCCGACACAGCGTCGTAGAGGCGAGAAAAGAGTACCTCGGCATGCCTTCGTTCAAGCGGTAAGAACGTCTGGAGACTGCGGACGATCGCCTCACCGTCTCGGAGCAAGAAGAAGAAAGTAAAGGCGGCGAGAAAGAAATTGACCGTAAAGCTCAACAGGTTGAGGGCGATCCCCTTGAGGTTGTCGACAATAAAACTGCTGATGGCGCCCAGACCGTCCAGCAGCAGCGCGTTCAGATCGAAGCCCAGAGGCTTGAAGAGTAGGCTCACGCGGTCCCAAAAGACCCGGCCGGCCATCACGACCGGGTGGGACGCAATCCCCTCCAGTCCCTGCTGCTGATAGAGGCGCTCTGTTGCCTGATAGAAGCCGGCGGCTTCGCGCGTCAGCACCCACCCGCACAGGATGGCCGGGACCATCACGGCCACAATCACAGTGATCGTCAGTAAAAGGGCCGCCAGCCCGGACTTGCCGACGAGCCACTGCAGCAACCGGCGATAGACCGGTTGAAAGACAATGACCAGTACGACCGCCCAGAGAATTGGGGACGCGAAGGGAATCAGGATCAGGTAGGTCAGGTAGAAGAGCAGGAGCAGAGACCCGTAGAAGAACGCGACGGAAACACCGGTTCCGTTCCCGCTCCATCTGGAGGGTCTCCCCTCATGTTTCGTGTCGCTCATTCCCTCCACCCTCTCTGTTCAGTCGGCTCAATCAAAGATCTCTGGTTCTGTGTTACCCTCCAGGATACAGGCGCAGGCCATTTGTGCAGTGTTTCTCGCAACGCCGATTCGGCCGTATGAATCGAGCAGGATGATGCCGACCTCGGCGCCGGTCCGAGCTGTAAGTTCCCTGACGGCACGCCTGGCTGCCTCCATTGGCTCTTCGCCCATCCGGAGAAACTCGACAGCAGTCTTTGCGAGCACCAGCTTGATGATCGCCTCCCCATTGCCGGTGCAACTGGCCGCGCCAAGCTGATCGTCGGCATAGGTCCCGCAGCCGATCAGCGCCGAGTCGCCCACGCGGCCTGGCGCCTTGAGCGGAAGGCCGCCCGTCGAGGTGGCTGCGGCCAGGTGCCCCGCCTGGTCGAGAGCGACGGCGCCGACGGTGCCGACATTCTCAGCGTCTTCTTCTCGCAGGATAGCCCATCGGGTACGCTGTCGTTCTGTCAACAGCGCCTCGGCCACGCACTCCGTGATCCCAACCGTTGCGGCGAACTGCCGGGCCCCATCGCCCACAAGCAGGATTGGCCCGCCCGCCCCCATCACGGCTCTCGCAAGTGTCACGGGATTGGCGATTCGCTTGACGGCCCCGATGGCCCCGGCCGCCAGGTCCCGGCCGTCCATGATCGAGGCGTCAAGCTCTATCTCTCCATCCCGATTGAGGCAGGCGCCTCGGCCGGCATTGAAGGCCGGATCATCCTCCAGGATCTTGACTGCCTGCTCGACGGCCTCCACCGCGGAGCCTCCCGCTGTGAGTGTCTGCCATCCCTTTTCCGCGGCCGCCCGAATACCCGCGCGCCGCACCTCAACCAGGTCCGGGGCTACCTTTCCTGCGCCTCCATGGACCAGAATAACAGGACCGAACGATCTCGCACTCATCAATGCTGTCTCTTCACTGTCCCTGTTTCCCTCGGAATGCCTCAGCCATGGCGATCCGTTCCAGAACCGGAGGGTGGGTGTACAAGAGCCAGACTATCGCTCGCGGCGGCTCGATATCTGCGAGATTCGCCCTCGCAAGTTTGACCTCTGCGGCAATGAAGGCCCCGGGATTCGCGCTGAGGCGGAGCGATTCGAGGTCGGCTTCTCGTTCGAAGGACCGTGAAATGGCCGACTGGATCGGCGTCGTCAGACTGGTGAGGGCGAGGAAGAGGAGCAGCAGCAACGGTAGCGACCTGGGGTCAGCCGGATGAATAAAGCCGAAGCGTCCGGAGTCGGCAGCGGCATTCAGGAGGCGGGCGATCAGCCACATGGCCGCGAGCGCCGAAGCCGCGCCAATGGCCATCCCCTTCCAGATGTGATGGTGTCTCCAGTGGCCCAGCTCATGCGCCACAACCAGTTCTATCTCCTCAGGGGTAGAGCCGGCGATCAGCGTATCGTACAGGACGATGCGTCTGGATCGGCCAAGCCCCGCGAAGTAGGCATTGGTCTTCGCGGTCTTTTGGCTGGCATCCATCTCCAGGATCGGCCCCACCGTAAGACCCGCCCGATCAGTTAACGTACGGATCCGCTCTATCAGCCCTTGATCCTGCACCGGTCGGAATGTGTGAAACAGCGGATCGAGGAGGATCGGGGACAGCTCAGCGATCAGGCTCATCACAAGGACAAGGATCACCCATGCCGGCAGATACCAACGGACGGGATCCCATCGGATGAAAGTATAGAGCAGAATCAGCAGCGGGAGCATCATCCCCGCGTTGATCAGCGCTCCTTTTGTATAATCCCATGCCCACGAGGCGAACGACTGGTGGGAGAGGCCAAATGTATGCTCACGCAGGAAGCCCCCGTAGAGGCTGACGGGGAACGTAACCGCATAGTACAGCAGAGTCACTAAAAGGCCGAAGACCGCAATGGTCAGCCACACACGTCCGCTTGCAACCGAGACGCTGAGATCGCGAATTCTCGCAGACAGTGGGCTCATGGTCAGGAGTCCAAAGAGGCCAAGGGTCAACGCCATTCGCACGCCATACAACAGATATCGCCCTCGTGCGTATGCCCGCCCCCTGACCAACTCCTCAGCGGTAAAGTACTGTCGGGCCCTATCGCCGAATGAGGTGCGCAGATCTGAAGGTGGAGCGCCGTCCCCAAGCGCCTGCCTTTCAAGCGAGATCGTTGCCCCGGCGGCAAGCGCCAGCAAGAATACGAGGATGGACCATTGTGGTGACATATAGTGTGGGCCTCGAAAAGGGATCAGCCGATCAATTTAACAGTCCTAAGACCTTGTGCAACTCGAGGCGGGCCGCAACATAATTCGGCTCGATGTCCAGGGCCGTTTTGAGTTCTTTAATCGCCTCTTCGTACCTCCCCTTTCGCACAAGGACTCGGCCCATATTCATGTGGGGGTAATGGCGAGGCTCGTACCGCTTAGCCACCATGGCCCGCTCGAGCCACGGGACCGCCTCATCGTACTGCCCCTTCTCAATCAGGTAGACACCGATGTCGTTGTACGGATTACCGAAATCAGGGTCAACCTGGATGGCGGCCTCGCACTCCTTGATAGCCTCGTCGATCTTTCCCTGAAAGCTGTATGCCCACCCCAGGAAGGTATGAGCTTCGGCCGTCGGGTAGAGTTCGATGGACCGGGTGTAAGCCGTGATTGCGCCTTCCAGATCCCCACTCGTCTGTAGTCGGTATCCTTCTTTGCAATAGAATTCCGCCAACTCAAGTCTTCCCGGATCAGGCATGATCTTCACCTATCGTGACCGTATTCGCAGGCACAGCGAGGATCAGTCTTACTCTATGAGCCTGTCCTGCAAATCCTTATGTACCCTTCGACGCGCTCAGGGTGAACGGAATGGGCATTGAACATATTGACCTTTTTCCGTTCGTGCTGAGCCTGTCGAAGCATGAACGGAGGTTTGCGGGACAGACTTCTATGCTGGACGACTTCATTCTACCACGTGAACGGGCCCTGTGACGTGCTGAAAAAGGCCTGTGCTCAGCCGAGCTTCTTGTGGAAGCGGAGAATGCTGGTTGTGATCAGGATAGTCCCGATAGCGATGAGAACAAACAGATGAGTCCAAAGATAGGACATCCCGATACCCTTCAGGATGATCCCGCGGAAAATCTCCACGTAATAGGTGAGAGGGATCATGTATGCGACGGTTTTGGCCAGGGGCGGCATCGCCTCGATCGGGAAGAGCACGCCGGAGAGGTAGACCGACGGGATGAAGATGAAATACGATAACTGCATGGCCTGCTGCTGGGTCCTGGCGATGGTGGATAACAGGATGCCGAGACCCAGAGTCCCCATGATGAAGAACAGGGACAGGAAATACAGGAGGGGCAGGCTCCCACGTATCGGAATGTCAAAGATCCAGACGCCGAACACGAGGGCGAATGTCATTTGCGCATAGGCGATCAGGACATTCGGAACGATCTTTCCGATCATCAACTCCCAGCGGCGCAAAGGGCTCACGATCAGCGCCTCAAGCGTTCCACGCTCTCGTTCCCGCACCACCACCATGGCGATGATGGTGATGGTGGTCTGCATCAGGATGAAGCCCAGCAGGCCTGGGATGATGAAGATGGCGCTAACAAGGTCGGGATTGTACCAGGCCCGGACCCGGACATCCAGGGGGGTGGTAGGTGCGGCTCGACCGGCGCTCCGCTGCAGCATCTCCGACGCGATCCGGAGCGAGCCCACCTGACCGATGGCGTTGGCCGCATTGATGGCCGATGTCGCCACCAGCGGGTCCGAGGCGTCCACGATCACCTGGATCTGAGTGATACGCTGCTGCTTGAGCGAGCGGGCATAGTCGGGTGGAAAGATGATCCCCACCTTCGCTTTGCCGCTGTCGATGAGGTATGTGATCCGTTCATAGCTTTCCACGTGATAGTTGAGGTTGAAATACTGAGAGTTGGTAAACGCATGGAGGAGATCTCGACTCTCAGGCGTCCTGGACTGATCGAGGACAGCGGTCGGCATATGCTTGACGTCGGTATTGACGGCCCACCCGATGATGCCGAGGATCATCATCGGCATAAACAGCATCATCCCCAGCGTAAAGCGGTCGCGCCACATCTGGATGAACTCTTTGCGGATCATACCGAGCAGGCGTGACCTCATAGCCCACCTTCCCGCATTCGCTTCAGTTGCGCCCGGAGGGAGCGCCGATCGACCAGACCGACAAAGGAGACAAAGATATCCTCGATCGACGGGATCGCCGCCTCAACCCGGTTGACCTTGAGTTGCTCGGCAGTCAGGCGAGCCTCCACCTCGGTGGGTGATAGGCTCCTGTCCTCGGTGACCACGTGGATGGTATTCCCGAATCGGACCACCTCCGCCACGCCAGGAAGCGTTTCAAGAAATATCGTGGCCTCCCGCATCGGCTGGCACTCGATTTCGATGACCTGGCCTTTGAGGGCGTTCACCTTGATCTCCTCACGACTCCCTTGGGCCGTGATCCGACCCTGATAGATAAATCCCAGACTGTCGCAGTGCTCCGCCTCATCCATGTAGTGGGTGGTGGCCACGATGGTGATTCCTTCCTCGGACAGTCGGTAGATCAGGTCCCAAAAGTTACGGCGAGAAACCGGATCGACCCCTGCGGTCGGCTCATCCAGAAAAAGCAGCTCCGGCTTATGAATGATGCTGCACCCCAAGGCCAGGCGTTGCTTCCAGCCGCCTGACAGGTGGGCCGCCAGCGCGCCCTCGCGTCCGGTCAGGTCGGCCATCTGGATCATCTGCTCGATTCGGGCCCGCTTGATCCCATTCGGAACCGAGTAGAGACTGGCGTAGAAGTCGAGGTTTTCCCGGACGGTCAGATCCTCGTACAGACTGAACCGTTGGGACATATAGCCGATCTTTTCCTTGATCCGCTCCGGCTCCGTGGCAATATTGTGGCCCAGTACATACCCTGACCCCTCGGTCGGGTCCAGCAGCCCACAGAGCATCCGGATGGTGGTGGACTTCCCGGCCCCGTTGGGGCCGAGGAACCCGTAGATCTCGCCTCGCTTAATCCTCAAATCCACATGGTCCACGGCGACGATCTTGCCGAATCGCTTCGTCAGCCCTTCGGTGATGACGGCGTAGCTGTCGAGGTCGAGCTCAGCCATTGAGACCACTCCAACGGGCAGGCGGGCGACGACTGGTTCGCCCTGTCCCTCCACCTCCCATCTTGATCTCGGCATCGGCCGGCATCCCCGGCTTCAGCAGGCGCTCGCGGTTGTCCAGGCTGATCTTGACCCCGAAGACCAGATTGACGCGCTCCTTCTTGGTCTGGACCGTGCGGGGGGTAAATTCGGCCTTCGAGCTGATCTCGACCACCTTCCCTTCGAAGCGCCGATCCGGAAATGAATCGACGGTGACCGCCGCGGCCTGGCCGATGCTCACCAATCCGATCTCCGACTCCGGGATGTAGACGCGAAGCCACAGATCATCAGGATCGATGAGGATCAGGATGGGAAAGCCGGGATTGACGACTTCCCCTTGCTCAGCCCGCTTAGTCAAGACGATGGCCGTGAGGGGCGCCAGGATCGTGCTGTCACGAAGTCGGACCTGGGCCATGCCAAGCGCCGCCTTCGCTCGATCGCGTTCGTGACGGGCCGCCTCGATCACCTCCGATCGAGGCCCGATCCTCACCAGCGCAAAGCGTTCTTGCGCCGCCTTGAGCTGGCTCTGCGCAATCTCGATCCTGTTTTTGGCTCGATCTCGCTCCTGCGCCGAGATGGCGCCCTCCTTGAAGAGGTTATCGAACCGGTCCCAATCGTCCCTCGCCAGCTTCAGGTTATCCTGTGCCTGCTGCAGATTGGCGCGCGCCTCCTCGATCTCCTGAAGGCGCGAGCCGGCGAGCTGCTCTTTGAGTTGGGCCTCGGCCCTGGCCAGTGCCGCCTGCTGCTGCGCTACGTCTGCCTCGATCTCCGAGGTGTCGAGGCGAGCGATGACCTGATTGGCCTGGACCTGGTCCCCTTCCTTCACCAGGAGCTGGGCGAGACGGCCCGGCAGCTTCGAGCTGACCTCGACCTCGGTGGCCTCAATCGTCCCGTTCGCCACGAGTTTATCGCCGTCCCCCTTTTCGCGGACCAGCCCCCAGCCGACGATAAGTGCAGCGCCAGCCATGACCAGTAACGCTATAAGCAGCCCTATCTTCCGCTTCTGTTCCGTCATGCACTCTCTCGCGGGTTTATGACAATATTTACTTTCTCAATTCTGTTCCTCGGCCAACCAGTTTTTGTAGGTTGGGTTATGGTGCTCCCCATTGTCAAGACAAAAATAGGGGCATGATAACTCTACTTAAATCGAAAATGCTGCGTTGACTCACGCTTGCACTTTTTGGTAGTCTCTGAGCAGTGTGCTACCGTCTCAATGGAACGCCAAGGAGGATACTTACAGCGATGAAGCGATTCTTGCAGTTGTTAGGAGAGATGAGTCACTACCGATTGCCCCAGGCTAAACTTGCGCTGCAGGAGTTGGCAGCAGACGACGAGCTGGTAATCGTCGTACCCGAGCAATCGCTGGCCGGCGAGATACAGCAGTGGGCCACCAGCGAGGGCTTTACCGTTGCCGCCCCAAAGAAGATCCTGGATGGGTTGCCTCGGTGGCAACTGTCGGTCAAAAAGGCCACACCTGTGCCTGTGGAAGAAAAGCCGCCTGCCGCTGCGCCGACCCCTGCCGCGGCCTCCACTCCTGCCGTAGCGCCGGCCCCTGCCATAGCACCAACTACTGCCGGCTAAGTATTCCTAACCATAAATACGGTGTGTTCAGTGGGCATTACCGTTCACGTTGAGCTTGTCGAAGTGCGAACGTTCATGGCTCGACAAGCTCACCACGAACGAGAGGGCTCACGTCATCGTAATACTGAAAGGCTGTACTACGTATTAGTGAGCGGTAGCGACCGGCACCTTGGCCTCGGCCAGTAAGGCCAGGGTCCCCGCATGCCGCTGCCTATCCCGCTCGACCTGGATCGTGGTTAAGCGCGCCTTCCAGGGATTCAGATCAAACGGCTCACCCGGCGTGTTGGCGGCATAAGCATCTAGCATCTCACGATAGAACCTGACGATGCGCCCCACGAGCGCCGTGGTGTACTCGCGGCCCTGGATCTTCAGACAGCGGACGCCCAGATCGATCAGGCATGGGATATCCTCCAGCAGGAAGAACGCCTCGTTCCTGAGCGCCACGCGGTCCTCCCGCTTGACGTCGCCGCTATAAAGCTGCCAGGCCTCAAGACAGACGCGATAGTCAAGACCGCCCCGGTTCGGACTCCCCTTAAAGAGGTCCTTGCCCGCCTCGTCGATCGTTCGCTCCAGTCGAACGTACGGCGACATCCAGCACTTACCCAAATAGGTATAGCAGGTGTTCGCATGGATCAGGATCTCGATCCCGACGTCCAGGTGCGCCTTTCTGGAGAGAAGCTCCCTCACGGTCAGCTTGGTATCGGCCACGACTTGACGGACGCCGATCTCCCGGTAGAAGGCCACGTCAGCGTCATTGAGGATATTGGCCCCGATGCTCGCATGGAGGGGCAGATCAGGAAAGCTCTGATGCACCGCCGCGATGGCACCGATATCGGCCATAATGGCTCCATCAACACCGTCCATGACGAAGCGCTCCATTCGGCTGAGCAGCGCCGGGATCTCTTTGGATTGCATGTGCGTATTGCATGCCACCCGAAGCTTGGCGCCGCCATCATGGGCGAGCCGCATCGCCTCACGGACGGCGCCATCGTCCATCTCAAAGGCATCACGACGTCGGCTCCAGCCTCGCGGTCCCACATAGATGGCGTTCGCCCCAGCCCGCGTGACCTCCGCCGCCATCTCCAGATTGCCTGCGGGCGCGAGCAGTTCAATCATTGCCCCACCCTGCTCCGCCTTGCCTCCGCCGTGTCCGCGCCTGGGTGCCGCACGCCATGGTAGGCCATGCCCGATCTGCCGAAATAGAAGCCGTTACACAGGCCGATTCGCGCATGACGTTTGATCGTGTCCCACCACCGCTCTTCCAAGCCGTCGCTCCCCGCCAGGGCAGCTTCCAGAGCCTCACGGTAGACCTGGCCGATCTCCAGTCGGTAGGCCGGACTCTCTGAAGCCGCCTCGACCCGAAAGCAGGAATGCCCCTCGGTCATCAATCGCTGCAGGTGCTCCAGCAGGCAGACATCCTTCCCGCTCATGACCCCTTTCCCGATTGACTTCATCGCCCAATCGCCCTGCTTCAGAAACAGGTCCTGCCGGCACAGGGTCGGGCATGTCACTCCCCAGGCCTGCTCATACTCCAGCAGAAAGCAATCGTCTGACATACCAAGCGGCATCTTGCCATGAACCAGCAGTTCCATCGGCAGCTCAACCTGGCGATGGATCTCACCGATCTCCTCCAGGCTCAGCTCGTAGTTTGGCGTGATGCAAACGGCCCCGTATCGTTTCAGGACGGCAGCGCCAACATCGGTATAGACATTCGCGAAGCCGCCGATATGGACAACAAGATCGGGGTGCGCCTCGTGGATGATCTTCAAGACCCCGAGGTTATGGACCTCCACGGCATCTGCCCCGGTCTCTACGGCTACTGCCACAACCTTTCGGAGTTGCGACAGGCTGTCGTTGCGCGGTGCGGCATACGTAGTGACGTATGCCTTCTGCCCTCGGCCCTTCACGATCGCGATCGCCTCCCGCAGGTCATCGAGACGCTCCAGCAGGTTGCCCTCGTACAGCCGACAGGTGATGTTGCCAAGGTAGACGGCATCATAGGGGCTCAGATCCGACTCGGTCAGATCCCGCAGATTCGAGATGGTCGTGTTCAGTTCAAACGCCTGCGCCACTGCCTCTCCTTCATCCTGACCCCTGCCTGACGGCAGACAGGTCACCGGCGCATCACCGTCCAGGATGGTTCCAGACAAGGCTCTGCGAAGGCCGGCAAGGGCTCTCCCGCCATCCAGGCATCGATCGCCAGACGATAGCGCTGCACGAGCGGGGCGAGCAGGTCGGCTGCGAGACCTCTGCCTTGGAGCTTGACAACATCGACGCCGGCATTAAGGAGATCGGCCAGGTAATTGATCGCGCTGATCTGACGGCTCGGCAGGAGCCGTGTGGCCACGCATCGCTCGCTCCGGTACAGCTCCCATGGCTGCTCGCAGAGTTTAAAGCAGATCCCGGCGCCTCCCCGCTTCACGCTCCCTATCAGGCGACTGACATCCTCACACTGAGATGCCAGCGGAGTCGAATGCAGCCGGTAATAGCTCGGCATCCAGCATCTGCCCAACAGGATGAACTCTTGCACCATATGAACCATCACCTCGATTTGCACATCGGGAACCTGCGTGAAGGCGACGATCTCATCAGGCGTCAGGGTGCCGGGGAGCACGACCGCATCGGCCCCAAGGTCGCGGTAGAAGGCGACATCAGCCTCGTTCATGACGGCGCAACCAATGCTGGCGGTAATGCCAAGCCGGGGGTAGCGGCTGCGGAGCTCAGCTAAAAGGCCGGCGTCGTTCACGATAACCCCATTGATTCCCCACCCAAGCAACTCCTCGACCTTTTCCGCGAGGTCTCGCCGTTCGGCCTGGCGTGGGATGGTATTGAGCGCGACCTGCACATGGCGGCTCTGCGCATGAGCCGCCGTCAATACGTCCCGAAGCGCTTGGGAGGCCAGTTCGTTCCTGGGTCCGCCACGACTGAAGCCTTCGAGGCCGACGTAGATCGCGTCGGCACCGGCGCCTAACGCCGCCCACGCAGCCGTCAGACTGCCCGCCGGCGCCAGGAGAATGGGCTTAGTGGCCCGATAGGCGGTCGACACAGAAATACTCCTAACACATTTCCCCGAACCATCCGCGTCGCTCCATCCACTTTGCCAATTCTAGCACGGGCGAAACCGTAGAAGCCAATACGACGACGATAGCCCAATCCACGAGTGGCAGGCTAACCGTGCTAAACGGCTCATGCAGGAAAGGTGCATAAACAATTATAACTAACGGCACTAACCCCCATACAATCGCCAGATTCAGCCACCTATTCGCAAAGGGCTGATTCAACACTGAATGGCGATCGGAGCGGAAATTGTAGGCCTTGACGCACTCAATCAGCACCAGTGAAACGAACGTCATCGTCATGGCTTTTTCGATGCTTCGGTCGGAGTGGAGCACCCAGGCAAAGAGGCCAAGGTTGACTGCCGCCGACCAGAATCCACCCACCATCATCACCGTGACGACAGGCCGAGTAAAGATACCGGTGCGTGGGTTACGCGGCTTGCGGCGCATGAGGTCGGGTTCGGGTGGGTCTACGGCCAACGCCAATGCGGGCAAGCCATCCGTGGCGAGATTGACGTACAGGATTTGTACGGCCGTCAACGGCAGGGGCAGGCCCAGCAGAGTCGCCCCGGCCATCAGGACTATTTCGCCGATATTGCACGAGAGCAGGTACATCAAATATTTCTTGATGTTGTCGAAGATACCCCGACCCTCCTCCACCGCCGCAACGATGGACGCAAAGTTGTCGTCGGTAAGTGTCATGGCGGCGGCCTCTTTGGTCACGTCCGTGCCGGTGATGCCCATCGCGATGCCGATGTCGGCCTTCTTGAGCGCGGGCGCGTCATTGATCCCGTCACCCGTCATCGCGGCAACGTGACCTTTCTTTTGCAACGCCATGACCACACGCAACTTATGCGCCGGAGACACGCGAGCGTAGACATCGATCTTCTCGACCTCACGCTCAAACTCGGCCTCGCTCATCGCCTCCAGTTCTGCGCCGGTCACGATGCGGCCCGTCTTGAGCAATCCCAATTCGCGCGCGACGGCTTGCGCGGTCAGTGGGTGGTCGCCGGTGATCATGACCGGCTTAATCCCAGCCTGTTCGCACGTTTCAATCGCAGCTTTCGCCTCAGGACGTGGCGGGTCGATCATGCCCACCAAACCAAGAAATGTCATGCCGCATTCGGCGTTTTCTCGTGTTGCGTGTAGTTTATACGCTATCGCCAGCACCCGCAATGCCTCGCTTGCCATCCGGCGGGCTGTTTCCACAATCATCTCCCGACTCTCGGTGTCAAGAGCTGTTTCTCCATCTGCCGTCATGCGCCGGACGCACGAATCAAGGATAACTTCCGGCGCGCCTTTGGCATAAGCCACGACGCCCTCCGGCTCCCTGTGCAGCGTGGTCATGCGTTTGGTTTCGGAGGTGAAGGGAATTTCATTCACGCGAGGGGATTGTGAGTCAAGCTCGGCCTTATTCAACCCAGCTTTGGCGGCGGCGGCAATCAATGCGCCCTCCGTCGGGTCGCCTTTGACATGCCAGCGGCCATTGGCTTCGCTGTGAACGATATGCGCATCAGAGGCCAGCACAGCAGCGCGCAGGAGCAGGATCAGCGGACCGGAGGGTTCAATGATGAGGCCATCGTGCGAGAACCGGCCGTACGGCTCATAGCCTGCCCCGAAGACGTCCAACATTTGCCCGGCCACAAAGATCTTACGGACTGTCATCTCGTCTTTCGTCAGTGTGCCGGTCTTATCGGAGCAGATCACCGACGTGCTGCCGAGCGTTTCGACTGCCGGGAGGCGGCGCATCAGCGCATGGCGCTTGACCATCCTCTGCACGCCGATCGCGAGCGAGATCGTGACCACAGCAGGCAGGGCCTCCGGGACAACGGCAACCGCCAGCGCAATACCGAAAATCAACATCTCAATGAAGGGTTGTCCACGATACAGGCCGATGGCAACGATGGCAGCTACCACCACGCAGGCGGCCCACGCCAGCACGCGACCGACCTTATCCAGGTTGTCTTGCAACGGGGTCCGCCCGGTTTCGACCGTCTGGAGCATTTGGGCGATCTTGCCAAATTCGGTATGCATGCCTGTCGCCACGACAACCGCGCGACCCCGGCCATAGGTCGCGGCGGTGCCGGCGTAGGCCATATTTTTGCGGTCACCTAAGGCCAATTCACCATTTGTGAGCGGCGCGGCGTGTTTGTCCACCGAAACCGACTCGCCCGTCAGCGCGGCTTCTTCGACTTGCAAATTCACGGCCTCAATCAATCTGACATCGGCTGAGATTTTGTCGCCGGCTCGTACCAGGACGACATCGCCCGGCACGAGGGCGCGCGCCGGGATTTCAACCTCCTCCCTATCGCGGAGGGCGGTGGCAGTCGGCGCAGTCATTTGGCGCAATGCCTCGGTCGCGCGTTCGGCCCGGTATTCCTGCGCAAAACCCAAGAGCACCGCAAACAACACAATGACGACAATGGCGATGGCTTCAATCCCGTGCCCAAGAAAGGCGGAGAGAGCAGTCGCCACAAGCAGAATGACGATCAGCACATTCTTGAACTGCTCAAAGAGAATCGTCCACAGCGAGATGCGGTGGGCAGCTTTCAGTTCATTCGGCCCATATTCTGCCAAACGTTGGGCTGCCTCAACTTCTGTCAGACCGGTAGGTGTGGATTTCAGGTGAGCGAAGACGGTTTCGCTGGAGAGGGTATGCCAGAGAGAAGGGTCGAACCCTCCTCGGGATTCAGGAAGCCCCATCGTTCGGCTGACGCTCGCCTCGTAGGTAGGCCACCCAGTACACGCCGGCGACCAGCAGAGTTCCACCGACCACGTTGCCGGCGGTCACGGCGACAATGTTTCTCGTGGCCCCAACGACCGACACCGCGCCTTCCCTATCCAGCGCAAGCCCGAAGGGTAGGAAGAACCAGTTTGCAATCGAATGCTCGAAGCCCATGGCCACGAATGCGGTAATGGGAAAAAGAATTGCCAAAATCTTGTCCGTCATGCTGCGCCCGCCCATGGCGAGCCATACCGCCAGACAGACCAGCGCGTTGCACAGCACACCGCGCGCAAAGGCTTCGGTCATAGAGAGATCGGCCTTCGTGCGAGCGATGTTGAGGGCCGCCTCGCCGACAGCGCCCCCGCCCAGACCGGCAACGTCGGCCCACACAACGAGCAGAACCGTGGCTAGGCAACCGCCCACATTGCCCAGATAGGCCAGGACCCAGTTACGCATGACCTCTCGAGTGCCGATCAGTTTGCTCGCCCAGGCCATGGCGATGAGGTTATTCCCGGTGAACAGCTCGGCGCCCGCGACCACGACGAGGATCAGCCCGAGGCAGAAGCTTAAGCCCCCGACCAACCGCGTCATGCCGAAGCCAAGGGAGGATTTGGTCACCACGACGATGAAAAAGAGAGCCCCCAGCGAGATGAAGGCGCCTGCCAGCACGGCCAGCACGAGTAGTGTGAGGGAATCGGTGCGTGCCTTCGCCACACCGAGGCCCTCGACTTTCCGCGCAATCTCCCGCGGCGGATAGGCGTCACCAAAGTGTAGATCGTTGTCCATCCGCTTAGCCCCTGCTAACGGAGCAACGCCGCCACATCGAGGAACCTGAGGATGTGCTGCTACCCAATGACATTGTGACTAATCCGCGGGCCGCAGAACAGGAATGCGCAACGAGTTCGTCGGGAACCCGGCGCGAAGCGAGTCGACGCGTTCAGCCGCTTATTAGACGGCACGGGCGGAACCGACCAATACGGAGACTTCGCGCTCCAGCCTCGAACCCAGTCGATCCCGCTCGACCTCCAGGTCGTACCGCGTCTGAAGATTTAGCCAGAACCGATCGGTAGTGCCGAAGTAGCGAGCGAGCCGCAACGCCGTGTCGGCTGTAATGGCGCGATTGCCGTGCACGATCTCGTTCACGCGCCGCGCGGGCACGCTGATCTCTTTCGCCAGCCGGTATTGGGAGATCTCTAGAGGTTTCAGGAATTCTTCCTGAAGCACTTCACCAGGATGAACAGGCGACAATTTTCTAGCGGCCATGAAAACCCCTCCTACCACACTTAGTGATAATCCGTAATCTCAACGTCGTAGGCGTCGTCGTCGCGCCACCGAAAGCAGATACGCCACTGATCGTTGATCCGAATGCTGTATTGCCCGACACGGTCGCCCAACAGCTTCTCAAGTCGATTCCCTGGCGGGATTCGAAGGTCATCCAATGCTTCGGCCGCATCGAGAACGAGGAGCTTTCGCAGGGCGGCGCGTTGGAGATCAGTGGACCATCGCCGAACGACCTCCCGGCGGAATAGTCTTTCGGTGTCTCGGTCGGCACAGTTACGGATCACGTAGGTAGCATAACGCTAGTCGTTATTGTCGTCAAGCGTTACTATCCCATCGTCTAATAGAGCCGCGAGCTGACTCGCTGCTGGGCTAGCGTACTCACTTGAGCGAGTTCGGTCCAGCGAGCAGTTCGGCCCTCGCAGGCGGCCAACTGCGAGCAGAGTGAGTTCCGGGCAACTGCAATTTGGGGTTAGCTGTACACCGTGGTCGATAGCAGATCGTATTGATTTCTCTCTTGAGAGAAGGGATCATGAAGCCATGAATAAGACTACTTGCGATCACCGCATGGTCTGGAGCGTTCACGTTCTGGCTGGTCACCGAACCTGGGACGAGATCACGTGCCGTCGTTGCGGCTGGACGCGGTTCGTTAACTTCCGCTGAGTCACTGCCCTCAGTCATCCGGTCCCAGGAGACCCAGCTTTCTCCTGAGCCTATAGAAGAGGCGGGTCCCAGGGGTAAAGCGCTTAAACGTCGCTACGCCCTTCTCGTCCAGTAAGTAGTAATGCTTCCCACCGCAGTGCAGGCAGCGGATAAAGGCGCCATCCTTATCGGCACGGCTTTCAAGGATCTGCTGTGGTTCGTCGGGTTCCCAGTGCCCACGCAAGCTTACCGGCCTACCCAAGGATTGACCGCACCCCTTGCATAGCCAACCGCTCGACCAGTCGTCGGTCATCGCAGCCTCTCATGCTAGCCATCGCCTCGCTGAGGTCCCTCGGCTTCAGCGGCCGGCGAAGCCCGGCCGCTGAGCGCTTTGTTCGGCAGCCGTCCCATGTTGCGCCTTTCAGGCTATATCTCGCCACCATCGGACCAACCGCAGTTTGTGCAACGCATACCCGCGTAGACGTCATCTCCCTCACGGTCGGTCTGTTCCCAGCCTATGAGGGTGTCTGTCTCACCACAGGTGGGACAGCAGACCATTGGGGGGAGCGCAGGGTGCGTGATCCAGCTTACATCCATTTCCTGCAGTGCAGCCTGTATCGCCAGTAGACGCTGACGGCGTGTGCGTGAGCCCGTGAGGTCTCCCAGCAGATCCTCGATCCCTTGGTGTACGTCACTGAAGTCGATACCGCGACGATCACAAATGAGGGGAGGTAACGGAGTCTCGTCGAGCAGACATGGGATGATCTTCGCGGAACCATCCTTGACGGCTCGGATAATGGCGGTATGCAGCTCCTGGCGCACCCAGTTGGATCGATTGGCGTCGGCGGACCAAAGCAGCACGAATGCGTCAAACGCCTCCAAGCCTTCACTGAGCTTGCCGGGGATAGAGTCACCGGCTTGGATCTCCCACTGATCGAACCAGAAGTCGATCCCGGTGAGAGACATGTGGGCTCCGATAGAACGGGCTACCTCCTTGTCTGCTTTGTTGTAGCTCAGAAAGCAATGCATCTCTTGCCGTCACGCCGCGGTTCCGGTGAGTCTCTCCGTATCCGGCGAACGCCAGCGATCAGCGGCCGCGCCCTTGCGCGGTCCGCTCGATCGCACTGTTCCGCACTGCTCAAAGAGCAGTCCCATAAGCGCTGGAGAATGCCGTCGGCCAGTACCGGGAAGTGGGAGCCCCCCAAAAGCTGCATATGGAGGGATAGCGATGTGAACATTATCGACTCAGAATCCTAGCGCCTCAAGAATCGGTGCCAGTAGCCGCGGCGAGAACCAAAAGACGACGGAGGCGACAAGGCCGATAACCGCGCTTGTGGAAATCCCGATTAGCACTGACCCAACGATACCCAGCGCCCCGGATCCAAGGGCGACGAGCATTCCAAAGAACACACTCCAGAATATGGGGGCGCGCTCGGTAGGGGACCTTTGGTGGTTCAACGCGCCCCAGGTCCTGACGCCCGAGGCGACGAAGGCTAGAAAGCACCCGACTACCAGCATCTCGTCACCGCAGCCGCCCGTTACGCTCGTCGAAATAACGCCCGACGAGGTAATGACCTGCAAGGCGCTTCCTAGCCCGGGTGAGCCAGGAGTCACACCAGATGCAGTCAATATCCCCACCAATGCGAGGCCCGAACTGCGCGTTCGTGAAAGCCGGTTCGTCTGGCTGGAAGATGTAAGTGTGCCCACAATCGAGCCGAATCGACATGACCCTCTCCCACCCGTACGGGTGAAGGCCGGGGAAGCATCGGCCCTCCTCGATTTTTTCGACGACTCTCCACATCGTCAGGCCTCCCCCCCAGAGGCGCGCTAGGCGCTTGCCAAACCATTACATATACCGACCAGCCTATTACGGTCAGGGAATTTCTGAAGACCGAGCGGATTCTCTTTGCTTGCCCGGTACTTGTCAAACAGTTTTCGAACACTTCCCAGCCGAAAAATACTGGTCGACCTTCATATGTGAATACCTGACTCGGGACACTACTTTGCCTTCGCCTGGTTCGGCGTTCGCTGGAGGAGGAACTTGCCGGTACCGGGGACCACTGGGTCGCACGGGCCGAATGGGATTGTCGCGTCAAGCATAAATGAGACGTCTGCCCTTGGGTACTGGGATCGGATCGCCGAACTCCTTAGCCGTCTCGATCCATAGTGCGATAGCCTCTTGGACGCTTGTCAAGGCGGCTTCCTGAGTTACCCCATGCGCGAGACAACCGGGCAGTTCGGGGACCTCCGCGATATAGACCTGATCTTCCTCACTCCAGTAAATGATGACCTCGTATTTGTTCACGGCTCCTCACCCCCCAGTCGATACTTGAGGATTACGGCACGGACCTGGCGCACTTGGTAAGGTTTTGCTTCACTTCCTTCGCGCTGGAGATTAAGCTTCTCCTCGATCCCAGCCTTGCGAAAGATATGGTGACCCCCTTTCACTCTCATGGCAAACCCGAGGCTGCTGAGCAAGTGGCACAGATCGTCGAACTGGATGTTCGTGTCAGAAGCGCCACTCAGCACACATCGGAGGATCTTCTCCCTGGTCATGCCCACATTCTACGCGAACTGAGGTTACATGTGAACCCGTCTGGCCGCAAGGCTAACGGGATGATGATATGCTACGCACGAGCCACCTGTACAGTACAGCCTCAGATGAAAACAGCGCTAGTCTACCTGCTCCCGCTGGCGGAGAAGTCACCGGAGCAGCTTGCCTGTGCCAGGGCTGCCGGGCCCGGTGAGGCGGGGCATCCGAACTACGAACTCCACTTCTCGCGGCAGCTTGTACATGGCAAGCTTCCCCTGGCAGGACAGGACCGCTTCGACATCTTCATGGCCTGATCCGTACCCGGTCCTCTTCAACGATCCACAAATGCCCTCTTGGTTCCTCCCTGCTAAACAGGGGGATCAGCCGCCCGACCATCCTTAGCACGTGCAGTTTGTCCTGACTGTTCAGCCGCAGGACCACCAGCCCGCCGTAGTGTGCTGGCGGATAGGCCCGGATATCGGAAAAGTCCAGATCAAGGGTTACGAGCAGTCGCTCCTCTCGCTTGACGAACAACGCGACCGTCGTGTCTGGCTTTCCGCCAAGCCCCTCTTCGTCCACCGTCACGGCGTCATGGCCAGCCTGCCGGAAAAGGTCGGCTACCTCACGAGGCAGATTCTCATCGATCTTCACCTTCATCGGCCACCCTATGCCGGCATTGGAACAATCCGTTCGCGTGCCAGGTCAGCGGCATAGGCGACCGCCGCCTGAACAGCCTCGCGACTGAGAGATGGGTAGCTCCTCAGTAGCTCCTCAACTGTTACACCGGCTGCGAGGTTGTCGAGCACTACCGATACCATGATCCGTGTGCCCTTGATGCACGGCTGCCCATGGCATATCTCCGGATCCGCAACGATGAAGTCGAGCCAATTTTGTGCTGCCATCTTCAGCCCTCCCGTTTATCCTCTCTCAGCACACACTACACATTTTATTAGGGCGCCTTCGCCTTGTCCTGCTCCCGCTGGCGGAGGAGGCGACGGAGGAGCTTGCCGGTGCCGGGGCCGCCGGGCCCCGTGGCGCGCGGCATCCGATCCACGAACTCTACCTCTCGCGGCAGTTTGTACACGGCAAGCTTTCCCGTGCAGAACTCGATCAGCTCTACCTTGAGGGCTTCGAAAGGCTGCTGGCCAGATTTGAGCGCGACAAACGCCTTCGTCCGCTGGCCCATGATAGGGTCGGGCAGGCCGACTACACCGACATCGGCTACCGCCGGATGGGTCAACAGGACATCTTCGATTTCTTCAGGACCGATCCGGTATCCGGAGCTCTTGATCAGGTCGTCCTCGCGCGTGAGAAAGGTAATATAGCCCTCTTCGTCCATGCCGACCATATCGCCGGCGCGACTCCAGCCTTCCGTCACGACACGCCGTTGCGCGTCCGGGTCGCGCCAGTAGACGGTCCCCGTTGGACCCTTAACCAGCAACTCGCCGGTTTTGCCGGGACGGCAATCCCTTCCCTCTTCGTTGACTACCCTGAGTTGGTAGCCGGGCACGGCAGGGCCGATCGATCCCGGCTTGACCTTTCTCGGCCCGGCTGAGCTGGCGAACACGAACATCAGCTCTGTCGTCCCGAGTCCCTCGAAGATCTCGAGGCCGAACGTCGCCTTCCAGTCGAAGTAGGTCTGTGCGGTCAAGGATTCGCCGCCGCCTGTACACAACTTGAGCGAACTCAGGTTATAGCGCGTCCGGGTATCCGGCACCTGGAGCATCTTGCGGTAGGCGGTTGGGAGGGCCGAGAGGATGGTGACCTTGTGGTGTTCGATCGTCTCGAATGCCGCCTCCGGCGTAAAACGCGGTAACAAGGAGAGGGCTGCCCCGAATCGATACGGGATGGCAGCCGCAACGGAGTAACCGGCCGCCATTGCCAGGGGTGCCGGGCTGAGGAGGACATCCTCTTCCGTCACGCGCCAGCAGTATTTGCCGAAGCTGTCGGGGACGATCAACGCCTCTTCCATGAAGTGGACCGTCCCCTTCGGCGGCCCCGTCGTTCCGGAGGTGAAGAGGAGGACCGAGACGTCCAACCGATCCCGCCGCACCGGATCGCACGTCGGATCGCCCCCATCAAGCAGCTCCTGATAACTTAGATATCCCTTCCGCTTGATCTCGTCTCCCTCCCCACCGACGACAATGACATGGCTGACCGTGTGAAGCAGGGGCCGGGCCTGCTCGAACTCCTCCAGCAGTGGGGCGGCAACGATGATCGCCTTGGCCTCCGTACTGTTGCAGATGTGCGCAATCTCGGCCCTAGAAAAGAGGACGGATGTCGGAACGATCACTGCGCCGATCTTCAGGACCGCAAAGTTCGCCACGATCGCCGGCGGGGTATTCGGCAGGCGCAATACCACCCGATCCGCTTCCTTGATCCCCAGCCGCGTGAGCGCGCTCCCGAGCCTGTTGACCTGGCCCAAGAGTGCCTTGTACGGGATCTGTTTGTCCTCGAAGTAGAGCGCCGTTCGGTCACCCCTCCCTGCGGCAACGGTCTTATCCAGTAATTCCTCTGTGCTGTTGAACCGCTGAGGGAGGTGCGCGAACTCCGGAAGCGTGTAGATGCGCTGTGGCCAGAGATCTTTTGGAGGCAGGTATTCGGTAGGAATCTGACCCATCTCTCTTCCTATATATTCAGAAGCGCCCGCTATGTCCTCTCGGAGAACGAAGCGGGCAGATGAGACATGGTGATGGTCAGAGAATCAAACTATGTTTTACTGATCGGCCGGCACTGTTCTCGCTTCGTAGCCGAGTCGTTCGGAGAGTTTCATCGTCGCTGTCTTGACAAGCGGAGCGAGTTTATGTTTGATCCGCTCAAGGGAGAACCGGGAGATGGGGCCGGACAGACCGATGCTGGCCACCACCTTTCCAGAATAGTCTCTCACGGGAGCGGCAATACACCGTACCCACGGCTCATACTCTTCATCATCAACAGCGAACCCGAGCTTGGCCACCTCACGAAGGTGTTCTCGAAATGCCTGGGGGTCAGTAATCGTATGCTCGGTCAGTTTGCGCATCGGTTGATGTTGAAGGATGCTGTCTAACCGGTCGGCCGACTCGTAGGCCAGTTGCGCCTTTCCTGCGGCAGTGCAGTGAACCGGGAGACGTCGTCCAGGAAACGATGCGACCCGAACCATCTGAGTAGTGTCCTGAACGAGAACGTAGATGACCTCCGATCCGTCCAGAACGGCAAGATAGGCCGTTTCATCGCACTGATCCACCAACTCTTCGATGATCGGCCTGGCCTGGCGCCGAAAGCCCAGATGATGGAGGAAGACATTGGCGACCTCGAACGGCTTGATCCCCAAGCGGTAGTTGGCTGTCTTTTTGTCCTGCTCGATATAACCCCGAACCTCAAGGGTGGCCAGAAGTCGGAAGATGTTGTTTTTGGGTAGATGAAGCTTTTCGGCGAGTTCCGTGACGCCTAACTCCCCTGTCTGATAATCGAACGACTCCAGGACATCAAGCGCTCGATCGACGGACTGGACGAGATAATCAGCCTTTTCTTTCTTTTGATGGTCCATACACCCCTCACACACCCTTTGGCAAAGCAAGGTAACGCCTTCTCAGTACACGTTCGCATCACTTTGCCTGGGATTCGATGTAAGATGAAAGGAAAATTGGTGTGACTATAGAAGGGTGTTCTATTTTTGTCAACGGAAAATTATCAGCCTAAAGTACCGGTCTTTCCTCAAAGATCGCCGTGCCGACCCGTATCAGCGTGGCCCCCTCTTCGATGGCGATCTCGTAATCGTGACTCATCCCCATTGAGAGGTGACGAAGAGGGTAGTCGAAACAGGCCTTGGCCGCCTGATCTCGTAACTGCCTAAGTCTTCGGAAAAAAGGGCGGACATCCTGAGGATTCTTGCGATACGGTGGGATGGCCATCAGGCCTTCGATAGCCAGATGCGTAAACTGCCGGCAGGCATGAAGTAACGGTAATAGGTCGTGTTCGAGAACACCGGTCTTGCTCGGTTCGCCACCGAGGTTGACCTCCACGAGAACCCGTATCTGCTTCCCTAAAGCGGCCCCATGTCGGTCCAGCGCAGCAGCCAGCTTCACAGAATCAAGCGAATGGATCAGGTCAAACAGCTCAGCGGCAGACCGACTCTTGTTTGTCTGTAAGTGACCGATCAAATGCCATGTGACCGGGAGCGGACTCAGGAGGGCAATCTTATCCGACGCCTCTTGGACCCGGTTCTCACCCAGTGTCGTTACGCCGGCATCGACCGCCTCTCGAATACGGGGAACCGGTACGGTCTTGGTGACGGCAACCAGTTCTACTTCACCAGGGTCGCGACCGCCGCGGCGGGCCGCCGCGGCCATCCGCTTCCATACCTGCTCAACCCGATCTTTTACCCGTTCCGCCAAGCTTGCCCTTTTTCGCCTCCTGCCCCTACATGGAACGCTGCAAGGCGTGATCCATCAGGATGGCGCTTCGCCCGGAGCTCCGCAATTCCCTCAAACCGCAACAGCCGACGACAGTTCGGGCAGACATTCTCCGATTCGCCGATCGGCAACAGGCAGTGTGGGCAAGTCGCAGCCATCGATCTGTTTGAAAATACAAACAGCCGGAATAGGGTGCTGAGTCGTCTCATGACACATTCTCCCTTCCCTGGCACGCCTCGATAAGGAGCTTTCCCGTGATCGTTAATCAGCTTGACGCCGCAAAAAGGTCGGGATATCCAACTCGTCCCCATCGAGGTCCTGGGGTCTGATCTCTAGGCCATGGAGATTGAATTGCTCATCGGAGGTCTCAATCCCCTGCGCCACGCGCTTCCTGAGAAAGCCCCCGCGCTCCGCAGCTTTGGCTGCGTACGCCTTCATTTCGACCATGTTTGAGGACGTCTCCTCTCTCACCGGGGCAGCGGCCTCGAACCCGGTAGCAATCACCGTCACGCAAACATCATCTTTGAGCGATTCATCGATGACCGCTCCAAAGATGATATTCGCGTCTTGATGGGCCGACTTACAGATCGTGGAGCTGGCCTCGTTCACCTCGTACAGCGAGAGCGCCGGACCGCCGGTGATGTTAATGAGGACGCCCCTGGCGCCCTCGATAGAGACGTTTTCCAGGAGTGGACTGTTGATAGCCTTGATGGCCGCTTCGGAGGCGGCGCTCTCGCCTGACGCAACCCCGATGCCCATCATGGCAATTCCACGCTCCGACATAATGGTCTTGACATCGGCAAAGTCCAGATTGATCAGACCCGGCACCACGATAAGATCCGCAATCCCCTGCACCGCCTGGCGCAACACGTCATCGACGACCTTGAAGGCATCGGTCAGGGAGGTCTGTCGCTCCACCACCTGTAGCAGCCGCTGATTCGGGATAGTGATCAAAGCATCGACACTCTCGCACAGCGCAGCAAGCCCACGGGCTGCATGAACCTCTCTAACCTTACCCTCGAAGCCGAACGGCTTAGTCACCACCCCAACCGTCAGGATACCCAACTCCTTGGCAAGATTCGCGATGATAGGCGCAGCCCCTGTTCCCGTCCCTCCTCCCAACCCGGCGGTGATAAATACCATATCCGCGCCTTCCAGGAGGGCCAGGATCTTGTCGGTATCCTCAAGCGCCGCTTGTCGCCCGATCTCCGGGTTTGCCCCTGCCCCCCGACCCCCCGTGATGTTGGCGCCGATCTGAAGCTTGGTGTCCACTGGAGACATTCTAAGCGCCTGGGTGTCAGTATTGACGATAAAAAATTCAACCCCGGTGAAATCCGATGTCGACATCCGATTGACTGCGTTAGACCCCCCGCCCCCAATTCCGATGACCTTGATCTTGGCTGCGTGCTCGGCATCGATCTCCAGCGCGAATGGCATCTCCACCTCCTCTCAAAAGCGGTTATTGGATGTTGGATCTCACAGGAAATCGCTGAACCATTGCCTCATCCGCTTGATGACCTTGTCCATCAGGCTTCGCTCCGATGATCTGCTGAATTGATGCTGGTCCAGATGCGCCGCGCCGTACAGCACCAGGCCCACGCCGGTCGCATACATCGGCGAGCTGACCACTTCCTTCAAACCGCCGACGCCCGACGGGATCCCCAGTCGCACCGGCAGGTCGAAGAGCTGCTCGGCCAGCTCCGGCATACCCTCCATCGACGAGGATCCGCCTGTTACCACAATCCCAGCGGCTACCTGTTGCATCAACCCGACCCGTCGCACTTCCAGGCCTGCATGCGTGAAGATCTCCTCCGCCCTTGGCTGAACGATCTCGCATAACATCTGCCGCGAGAGCAGGCGAGGTTTACGGCCGCCAACGCTTGGGACCTCTACCGCCTCCTCACCCCCCGCGAGCGAGGCCAGGGCGCAACCGTACCGGCGTTTGATCTCCTCGGCGCACTGGGGGGGCGTCCTGAGTCCAATGGCAATGTCATGGGTCAGATGATCGCCGCCCAGCGGCAGCACCGCGGTGTGGCGAATGCTCCCATCCACGAAGACGGCAATGTCCGAGGTCCCCCCACCGATATCGATCAGAATTACCCCCAGCTCTTTCTCATCCGCGGTCAGCGTCGCTTCACTAGAGGCCAGCGGCTGCAACACGATGTCCCGCACCTCCAGCCCGGCCCTGGTCGCACACTTGATGATATTTTCTGCCGAGGCAATGGCGCCTGTCACGATATGGACCTCAGCCTCAAGCCGGCAGCCGCTCATCCCGACCGGCTCCTTCACTCCCCCCTGATCGTCGATAATGAACTCCTGGGGGATGACGTGAATCACCCGGCGATCGGCGGGTAGCGTGATGGCCTTAGCCGCCTCGATGACCCGATCTACATCGGTCTGCGTGACCTCCTGGTTCTTGCCGGAAATGGCGATGACCCCCCGGCTGTTAATCCCCTTGATGTGGCCTCCGGCGATTCCCACAAATGCAGAATCCAGAGCGACTCCCGCCATCTCCTCTGCTGCCTCGACCGCTTGTCTGATTGATTCAACGGTCACATCGATGTTGACGACAACACCCTTCTTCAGACCCTGCGAGGGACTGGTCCCGCATCCGATGATTTCGATCCCATTCTCCGTCAGTTCAGCGACGATGACGCAGATCTTCGTCGTACCGATATCGAGTCCTGTCACGATCTCGCCCTTTCGGGTCATGCGCCCCCCTTCGGAAGCGGCTTCACAATGACCTTATCAGCGAATCGAAGATCGGCATATTCCAACTCGCGCAGGGTGGTTCCACGCATCTTCAGCACCCGCGCCAACCGATCCAACCGCCACTGCAAGCCATCTTCCTCCCTGAAACGCAGGTACGGCAACCCGGAGCCCAGTGAGACGGTATAGCTCCCGTCGCCTTCCAGACGGATCTCCCTCGCCTGCACATCCGGTCCTAATGTGCCCTGATGAAACCGCTGCCACAGACGCGCCCCCTGTTCAATGCGAGCGGGATCGATCCGCTCCCCCGTCCCGAACGGGTGGTCGGTGTGGAGCCTCAGGAGCGGAAGATCGGATATCTCCGCCGGTGACGCCTCCTGCAGGATCAGCCCGTCCTCACTGACGAGGTAGGGGCGATCGGCCACGACAATCGTGTGCGGCACATGCTCTGACACGTAAACCAACAATGTTGTTGGGAGGCGTCTGCTCACCCTGGCCGTTTTGATCCAGGGATTACGCAAGACGGCCGCCGCCAACTCCTTCAAGTCGACCTGCAAGAGGCTCGCATTGGAGGGTAGGGCCAGGCTGTCGATAATTGCCGCTGTAGGCACTCGTCCGTTGCCTTCAACGATGAGATTGCTGATCTGAAAATAGCGCAGGGGCGTAGAGAGCGAAACCTGCTGCCAAGCCAGCCATCCCAGCACGATCAGCGACGCAGAGAGGGCGGCCACTTTCACACCCCGTCTGAGGCGCGGACCAAGCCGTAGCCCCATGCGGGTCACACCCCTCCGTCGCCATCCCGACTTCGCCGATTCCAACCTCAGGAAGCGCCGATTTGGGCGAAACCCAACACTATCCTCATCTCGCGATGGGCGATCCGACAATCTGGATCTCCAGTTCAAGCGCCACTCCTGTCTTGACCATCACTAGGGCTCT